>NZ_JBGWAB010000080.1:0-35506 GCF_041862025.1 Streptomyces sp. AB3(2024) | reverse complement strand
CGCTCGGCCCTGCGGGCACGCGCGCGCCCGCCGCCACCTCGACGCACACATCACACGGCCCTTGTGCGACGAACACCCACATCACATTTCTGCAACTGTTCAGAAGGTTCCACGCTGTTAGCCTCGATCTTTCGTGACGGTCCGTCGGCTTCTTCGGCGGGCCGTTTCGGTTGTTCGGGTCGGTGGCGGGCGCGCTGATGGCCCGGCTGTCGCGTCGGGTGGGCGCCGGGTTCCACGGCTCCGGTCGGGGTGATGCTGCTCGCAGGGACGGGAACGTGCTGGTCAGCCGGGGTTTGGGAGAGCTTCGAGCCGCGCCAGCGCGTCGGTGATCACGTCGGTCCAGGGCCAGCGGCGTGCGAACCTCAGGTGCCGGCGGCGGGCGGTCGTGACGATCTGGGCGGCGGCGGAGAGAAGGCGGAACCGGAGACGGCGGGGCTCCCACCTGCGGATTGCGCCGGTCAGAGCGAGCATCGGCATCCAGGCCAGCAGGTCCAGGGCGAGCTGGACGATCTCCAGCCAGATCTGGTTCTGCGCGGTGTCGTGCAGGGGCAGGTTGCGCAGGCCGGTGGCCCGCGCGGCCCGGATGCGGTCCTCGGCCCGTGCCCGCTGGCGGTGCCGCAGCTCCAGTGCCGCGATCGGCATGTCGGTGGTGTTGGTGGCGAAGCAGGTCAGCCGCAGTCCGTCAGCGTCGGTGATCCGCAACTGTGCGCCGGGATGGGGCCGTTCCTTCCGCACGATCATCCGCATTCCCTTCGGCCAGCCCTTGAGGCAGCCGCCGGTGATCTCGGCGACCCACGCCCCGTCCCGGATCTCGCCGCCGGGCTCGATCGCTGCCGTCCAGGCCGGGGCGGGAACCTTGAGGACGGCCTGGTGAATCTGCTCAGTGATGGTCATGCCGACCGAGTACGACAGCCACCGGCCGCGCTGGGCGAGCCAGGCGACGAACTCGTGGGTGCCGCCGCCGGAGTCGGTACGGATCAGCGTCCGGCGTCCGCGCCGGTACTTCTTCGGTAGTTGCGCCAAGGCGAGTTGGGCCGTGGTGATGTGGTCGGCGGCGGTGTTGCTGCCTGCGTTGCCCGGTCTGAGCAGGCCGGCGACCGGCTCACCGCTCCCGCCGCTTCCGTGATCCACGAAGCCCATCAGGGGGTGGTGTCCGAAGGTCTTCTTCCAGGTCGCGGTGGCGTCCTGCTTCTCGGAGTGGGCCAGCACGAGCACCCCGTCCAGGTCCACGATCACCTGCCCCGCGGCATCCGGCGCCGCAGCGCCGGCCAGCTTCCAGACGCGCTCACGCGCTTCGGCCCGAGCGGCCCTTATAGCGGACAGGGCCTTCGGCCCAGCTGCGGCGAGGGCGTCGACGAGCCGGGAGACCGTCGGGTCGGAGGCCACCGGCCCGAACACGCCGGGCTCGGCCCGCAGCGTCCCGACATCCGCGAGGCAGTCCCCGCCCATCGCGACCGCGAGGGCCACGTCCAGCAGGATCTTCCCCGGATCGTGCACCGCCCGCGGCCGCCGCCACGGCGCAAGCGCCGCCGATATCGCCTGGTCCAGCCCGGCCTTGCGGACCGTCTCGACCAGCAGCACGGCCCCGGCCTGGGACACCACCCCACGGCCACCGCCCTCGACGCGGACGCGTGGATAGGACCCGATACGCTTCTTCACCTGGGAAGTGCCTCCGACGGTGGCAGGAACAAGGACCTCGACAATCCTCATTCTTGCTGGTCAGAGGCACTTTTCGCTTACCTGACCACCCGTCGGACAGCCCGCTTCATGAAAGCGCGAGGCTAGTAGGGCTTGGTCAGGTTGGGGTTGGTGTGGGTATGTCGCGGTGACAGGTGGGGCAGGCGCCGTTCCAGGAGGCGAGGAGGGTCTGTAGTTCGCGGACGACCTGGTAGAGGCTCAGGCCGGCGGCCGGGTCTTTTGGGGCTCTGGCCAGTCGCTGGAGGGTGCAGAAGGCGTGGGCGACGGAGACGAGGGTGACGTGGTGGTGCCAGCCGCCCCAGGTACGGAGCCTTTTCAACCTGACCGCGATGCCGAGCTGTTGGGGGTCAACGGGCTGTACGGGACGAAGCTCCTGGTAGACGGGTTCTCGACCAAGATCACCCGTGTCCGCCAGGAGCTCTCGTGCTTGTCTACCCATCCTCGATCGATCTGTCCAGCAGCACCCTGCGGTACCTGACCGAGCAGCTCGCAGTTCGGCAACGGGAGATCGGTACGCGGTGGCGACGACTACCCGCCGGCCGTCAGGCCCTGCTCGCACTGGCCCACCTGCGGTGCGGAGACACCTACGCCCAGCTTGCCGCCAGCTTCGGAATCGGCATCGCAACTGTCTACCGGTACATACGCGAGGCCATCGAAGTTCTGGCCGCTCTCGCACCGACCCTGGCCGATGCGATGGAGACCGCCCGGACGAAGGCATTCGTGATCCTGGACGGCACCCTGCTGCCGATCGACCGGATTGCCGCCGACGCCCCGTATTACTCGGGCAAGCACAAACGGCACGGCATGAACGTGCAGGTCCTCACCGACCCGTTCGGTCGACTGCTCTGGGCATCCCCGGCCCTGCCCGGCTCCACCCACGACCTGACGGCCGCACGAACGCACGAGATCGTCGACGCGCTCGCCGCCGCGGGACTGAAATGCTGGGCGGACAAGGCGTACCAAGGCGCCGGCCGGCACATCCGAGTCCCCTTCCGGGGCCGCCGGCTCAAGCGATGGAAGCAACGACACAACAGCAGCCACGCCAAGATCCGGTGCGTCGGCGAGCAGGCCATGGCCGTCCTGAAAGGCTGGCGCCTACTGCGGAAGCTCCGCTGCAGCACCAACCGGATCACCAACATCGTGAAGGCCGTCCTCGTCCTTCACCACGCCTCAACATGAGGTTGGAAAAAGCTCATTGGGGCGAGTCAACTGCGACAGGTGCAGCACAGCCTGGGCGCCGGCGTTCTCAGGCAGCCTCGTAGCTCATCCGGAGCAACGGCTCAGCGCGACTCAGATCGCCCTCCGGCCGAAGACGGACCTCGACATCACCAGTGCCGTGGTGGCCGATCTGGCTGACATCCCGGGTGAAGCCCCCAACGAGGTCCACGTCCTTGGGGTCAAGCCGGAGCGTAACCACGACCTCCTGCCGGTGGGCGTGACTGACGCATGCGAAGTTCCGCAGCCGCCTGTACGCGCGGTACTGCTTGCGGTCAACGCTGCTCACATCGTCTCCCAGCCCCTGGAGCAGTTCGTCGAGCGCGCTGCGCAGCCCGGCAATGGGGTCCTCACGCATGCCGACCGACGTGCTCGGTCGGCGACGACGCTGTTCGCTGCGCTCCTGTGCCCCGGCAGTCGTTTTGGCGACCGGTTCGAGGGCGAGCAGCCCTGTCCCGAAGTAGCTGTAGCGGACGAGGTCGATGGTGCGTCGAATCTCGCGCACGGCGTGGAGGTCGTAGCGGGTGTAGTCCTCCGCGACGCAGATCAGCCGAGGGCTGCTCCACAGCACCTGGGAAGCAATGTCTGAGCCGAGACGCTCGCGGACCAACTGCTGGAACTCGGCCCGATGGTCGGTCAGCCACGCGAGGTAGAACAACCCCTGGGTAATGACGCCGACGTCGCGGCCTCGCTTGTACTCGACCACGACCGGCGAGCCGTTCTCGTCCAGGCCTAGCGAATCGATCCGGCCGCGATGAACCGGTCCGGTGCTGTACTCGCTGGCCAGGAACCGGACCCCCAGCATGGCCTCCATGTTCGCCTCGACCACGTCCTGCAGGTGACGCTCCACCTCTGCAGGGCGTGCAGCGATCTCGACCGCGCTTCCCCCGGCCACATCGAACAGCCTCAGCCCCGACACCCCCATAGCTCGTGCTTCGCAGGCCTCAACGCTGAGGGAGCCCGGATTGTTTCCGGCGAAGCCATCGGTGTCGGATGGCGGGCGAGCACGAGACGGGTGAACGCGTGCTGGCCTCAGACCGCAGTGCTCTCTTCACAGGCGGTAGCGCGGCACGGTCAGGCTCCGGGGAGCCGTCTTCACCGGCCCGGCGGGCGCGGACGGCACCCGGTCCAGCGTCGGCGGCCCGAGGCGGAGCCGGCGTACCGGGTGGCGCAGGAGGCAGGACGTGCACGGTGCGGACCGCCGCGCCCTCGTGCCCGGCGAGTTCGGCCCGACCACGGCCAGGATGCTCTCCCCTTGGGCGAGGATGTTGCCGCTGGCGGCCGTGGCGCCATGCCGCGCTGAGTCACCATCAGGCCGCGGACCTCTTCCGGCAACGCCGTTCATCGCCCTGCCTCCCGGAAGCCCACCTCGCCGAGAGTGCAGGACGCCGCTGCGACGACCGCTGCAGGGGTTGTCGACTTCCTACAAGCGGTAACACCAGGCGATCAGACTCTCGGACCGGCCCTTGGGAAGCGCAATGGGCAACCCGACCGTCACGTAGCCGGGAACAACTTCCAGACAAGCGCAGATCGCCGACGAAGCCGCTTCGACGTCTGTACCTGCACGAAGTCTCACCTGACGCAGCGTCAGGAAAGTCAGCATTGGGTCAGCATTCGTAGACACACACCCACCCACGGACGCCCACAGAGGGGGAAGGCCCCGCACCATCGAAGGGCAAGCGCGGGGCGCGATCGGAAGCGCCGAGGCTTCAGTAACCGGAAGGCGCCTGACCCGCGCCCCGCGGGGCCGCCTCACTCCAGATATCGCAGGTCAGCGCACTCGGCCGCGTGGTTTGAGGTGGGCCGGGGGCAGGTCAGGAGCCAAAAGCGGAGGGCCGTCATACCCCTTCACCTCGCCGAATCTGGTCCCATTCATCCAGTCCTCGCGGGCCTGTGCGATATCCTCATGGGAGCGGCCAATCCAGTTCCAGAACATGACGATCTCCTCCTCGAACGGCTCGCCGCCCAGCAGCATCAGGCCCGCGTCCGAGAGGGCGTGCAGGGGGAGTTCGGTGCGGCCGCAGCCGAGGTAGAGCATCGAGCCCGGGAGGACGGGGACGTCGTCGACGCGGGCCTCGCCCGACATCGACAGGACCGCGTACTCGAAGTCCGGGTCCAGCGGGAGGCGGGTCTCGGTGCCGGCCGCGAGGGTGAGGTCCGCGCCGACGATGGGGGTGTACGCCGTGCCGGGCGAGGTCGCCGTGTCGAGGGTGCCCAGGATCACGGTCGCGGTGAGGCCCGGGGCGGTGACCGTCGGAAGGTCGGCGTGGTGCTGGAAGTGGGGGTCCACGTCCCGGTGGGCGTCCGGCAGGGCCACCCACAGCTGGGCGCCGTGCAGGAAGCGGGCGTGCGGGCGGGGGCTCTCCTCGGAGTGGCTGATGCCCCGGCCCGATGTCATCAGGCCCAGCTCGCGCGGGCGGATCGTGGCGAGGCTGCCGACGCTGTCGCGGTGCAGGACCTCGCCCTCGTGGAGCCAGCTGACCGTCTGGAGGCCGGTGTGCGGGTGCGGAGCGACCTGCATGCCGGGCTCGTCCGCGATGTCGTCCGGGCCGTAGTGGTCGACGAAGCACCAGGCCCCCACCATGCGGCGGCCCAGGTTCGGCAGGAGGCGGCGGACCTCGGTGGCCTCCCCGAGCTTGACGGTGCGCGGGCTGAGGAGTTCGCGGACCGGTTCGGCGACGACGAAGCCGCGGCCGCCGCACGTGGCGAGAGCGGGCTGGCGATCGAGATTGCTCATACGGCACAACTTAACGCCGCCGGGCCCGGCAGCCCCCGTTCCGCTTCGCGGAATGTCCGTCCGCGCGACGGTGTTGCAGGCACCGACGACGGACAGCGGACACCAGAGCGAGCGGAAAGGACCGACGGGCATGGACGTGAGGACGGGGAGCATGGCGAAGGACACGGCCGGGGACGCGTACCACACGCACGGGACGACCGCCGAGCGCTGGGCGCGCGGGCAGCTGTTCTTCGAGGCCCGGGAGTACGCGACGGCCGCCCGCGTCCTGGTGTCGGTCGCCGAGGAGGCCCCGGAGCAGCTCGCTCCGCGGCTGCTGCTGGCCCGCGCCTATTACCACTCCGCGCAGCTCTCCCGCGCCGAGTCCGAGCTGCGCGCCATCCTGGAGCGGTGGCCGGTGGAGGACTACGCGCGCCTGATGCTCGGCCGCACCCTGGAGCGGCGCGGCCGGGCCGACGAGGCCCGCCCGCACCTGCGGATGGCGGCGGCGATGGCCGGGGAGTTCCCTCAGTAGGGCGCCGTCCGGCCCCGCGTGTGCGGGGCCGGGGGGCGGCCTCGGCTAGCCTGGGTTCCATATGAACCGCCTGACCACGCCTTTCGGCTCCTACGAACTCACCCGCTTCCCCGTCGACCCGCGCGACCAGCTCCGCGCCTGGGACGCCGCCGACGAGTACCTGCTGCGTCATCTCGACGCCGGTACCGGCGAGCGCGGCCCGGTGGACCTGGCCGGCGCCGGGCAGGTCACCGTGATCGGTGACCGCTGGGGGGCGCTGACGACGGCCCTGGCCGCGTACCGTCCCACGCAGATCACCGACTCCTCGCTGACCCGCGCCGCCACCGAGGCGAACCTGGACCGGGCCGGCATCGGCACCGCGAAGTCCACGGTGACCCTGCTGACCACGCAGGACGCGCCGCCCGCGCGGATCGACGTCCTGCTGGTCAGGGTGCCCAAGAGCCTGGCGCTGCTGGAGGACCAGCTCCACCGGCTGGCCCCGCACGTGCACGAGGGCACCGTGGTCGTCGGCACCGGCATGGTGAAGGAGATCCACACCTCCACGCTGCGCCTGTTCGAGAAGATCCTCGGGCCGACGAAGACCTCGCTCGCCGAGAAGAAGGCCCGCCTGATCTTCTGCACCCCCACCGGCCCGGGCGCGGCCCGACCGGCGGGCGCGGACCCGTGGCCGGTGACGTACACCGTGGACGAGGACGGGGGCTCGGGCGCCGGGCTGAAGGTGGTCAACCACGCCGGGATCTTCTGCGCGGACCGGCTGGACGTCGGCACGCGCTTCTTCCTCCAGAGCATCCCGACCAACACGGACGGGGCCCGGGTCGTGGACCTGGGCTGCGGCAACGGTGTCGTCGGCACGGCGGTCGCCGTCGCCGACCCGGACGCCGAGGTCGTCTTCACGGACGAGTCGTACCAGGCGGTCGCCTCGGCGCGGGCGACCTACGAGGCCAACGTCCCGCCGGGCCGGCGTACGGCGGAGTTCCGGGTCGGCGACGGGGTCGCGATGCTGGAGCCCGGTTCGGTGGACCTGGTGCTGAACAACCCGCCCTTCCACTCGCACCAGGCGACGACGGACGCGACGGCGCTGCGCATGTTCGCGCAGTCCCGCAAGGTGCTGCGCACCGGCGGCGAGCTGTGGGTGGTGGCCAACCGCCACATGGGTTACCACACGCACCTGCAGCGGCTCTTCGGCAACAGCGAAGTCGTCGCGAGCGAGCCGAAGTTCGTGGTCCTGCGGGCGGTCAAGCGGGAGGCGCGGCAGCGCCCCATGTGACCTGCCGGTACGTCCTACACTCGGCCGCGTGAGCAACGGGGCGCGGACGGACACGGGCGGGGAGCGGCGTTACCGCCGCGAGGAGGTGGCCCGGGCGGCGGGCGTCAAGGTGCGCAACCTGCGCTACTACCAGGAGCGCGGACTGCTCCCGCCGCCGCGCCGCGAGGGCCGGATCGCCTGGTACTCCGACGACCACCTGACCCGGCTGCGCCTGGTCAGCGACCTGCTGGGGCGCGGCTACACCGTCAACGGCATCGCGGAGCTGCTCTCCGCCTGGGAGCAGGGCGGCGGCCTGTCCCAGCTCCTGGGCCTGGAGCGGGAGATGACCCGGGACTGGGTGCAGGAGGACCCGGTGTCGATGACCCGGGCCGAGCTGCGGGAGCTGTTCGGCCCGGCGGCTTCGGCCGAGGACACCCGGCGGGCGGCCGAGCTGGGCTACGTACGTCTGGACGGGGACCGGGTCACGTATCCGAGCCGGCGGCTGCTGGAGGCCACGGTGGCCCTGGTGCGGCAGGGGGTGCCGCTGACGGAGATCCTGGACGCCGGGGACTTCGTCCAGGCTCAGGCCGCCGCGCTCGCGGACCGGTTCGTGGGACTGTTCCGCCGGCATGTGATCGGCCCGGACGGGCTGGAGCAGCTTTCGGCCACCCAGCTGGATCACATCCGCGAGGCGGTGAAGGCCCTGCGGCCGGTCGCGGGCGAGGTGGTGGCCGCGGAGTTCGCGCGGGCGATGGCACGGCGGGTGGAGGCGGAGGTAGCCGAACTGCTGCGTACGGAGCAGTAGGAGTCGGCCGAAAAGGTGCGCTCACGCAACCTTGCCAACCACCATTGGCACTCTTACATTCAACTCGTCGGTAACAAAGGTGCACAGCCGAGATAAGGGACGATCTCATGGCAAGCTCACCGAACTTATCCGAACCGCCCGGCGGGGAAGGCGTGGCCTCCCCGGACGCCGCGGACGCCGCCGACAGAGGTGAGGGACGGGTCCGCTGGCGCCGCTTCGCCCTGTTGACCCTGCCCGCCGTGGCGGTGACCGCGGGGCTGGGCATCGCCCTCGCGCAGGGGGCGCTCGCGGCCTCCTTCGCGGTGTCGGGGCAGCAGTTCAAGGTGTCGGCGACGAGCCTGGAGGGCGAGGGCTTCGCGCAGTACGGCAGCGTCGACGTCAACGCCCGCGAGGAGCTGATCCCCGTGGCGGTCACCGCCATCAAGGAGGCCAAGCTGCACAGCCTCTGCCAGTCGGTGGTCACCACCCTCCCGATCGTCGGCGACATCTCGCTCAACCTGACCGCGGGCAAGAAGGACCCCGTCGAGGCCAGCAACCTGTTCGTGGACGCGACCCAGCTCGCCGGCGACGCGGTCTTCAAGAACATCGAGATCGGCCGCGACGCCTCCACCCTCGACAAGGGGCCGGCCGAGGCGGTCGGCATGCAGGACCTCTTCGCCCAGCAGGCCGACACGGTCACCATCTCCAACCTGCAGCAGACGGCGTGGGCGACCAACGCCGGCACCTTCAAGCTCTCCGGGCTGAGCATGAACATCAGCAAGGGCAAGAAGGAATGCTTCTGAGCCGCTGGCGGCGGTGGCGGCGCGGCCGGCCCTTCTGGGGCGGGCTCTTCGCGGTCCTGGCCGGGGCCTGGATCTGCGTACTGCCGCTGGCACCGCTGAAGATCATGCTCCAGCAGGGGGTGGCGGGGATCCCGTCCGTCCTGATGGGGATCATCATGATCGTCCTCGGTCTCACCGCCTGGTTCTCCCCCCGGCAGCGCTCCCTCGCCGGGGTCCTCACCACGCTCATCGCCACCGCCGCGCTGGTCCTGTCGAACCTCGGCGGGTTCCTGATCGGCACCCTGCTCGGCATCCTCGGCGGCGGGCTGATGTTCGCCTGGCAGCCGTACGCCGCCCCGCGCACCAGGGGCTCCGCCGCCCCCGCCCGGCCCTCCCCCGCCGGGGACTCCCCCACTCCGCACCCCGATCCCCAAGGAGCACAGCCATGAGCCGTACGCGTACCGCGCTCGCCCTCGGCATGGCGGCCGCGGCCGCCCTGACGGTGGCCTCCGCCACCGCCACCGCCGCGCCGTTACCGCTGGCCGGGTCGACGACCGTCACCCCGGCCGGGCACGCCTTCCAGGCCACCCTCAGCGGAAAGGCCACCCTCAAGGCCGGTTCGGTCACGGTGACCTGCACGGTCTCCGTCTCCACCGGCACGGTGCCGGCCGCCCCCGGCAACCACAACGCGGCCGGGCCCGTCTCCTCGCCCATCTCGCCGCCGACCTACAGCTCGTGTACGTCGAGCATGCCGGGCGTGACACCGACCGTGACCACCAGTGGCGCCTGGTCGGTGTCCATGCAGAACGGCTCCCCGATCACGGCCACCATGACGGTCCCGACCGGCGGTCTCGTCGTGCACACGACCGGACTCGCCACCTGCACCGTCACCGCCGCCCCCGGCGGTCCGGCGGCCGTGCCGGGTACCTGGGCCAACGGCGCCCCGTCGAGCCTGACCTTCACCAACGCCTCGGTCCCGGTCACGGTGACCGGTGGCTTCGGCTGCCCGACGAGCGCGACCGCGTCCACCTTCAACGCCGTCTACAAGGTCACCGACACCACCGACCCGGCGCAGCAGATCACCGTCGCCCCCTGACCGGGGCCGCCCCGCGCACCGCCGTCCCACCGTCGCCGGAACCCCGGTGACGGTGGGACGTGCCGCTGCGGCTACGGCTACGGACGCTCGACGACCACCCGGTAGTGCGTCGTGAGCCGCCCGTCGTCGCCGATCACGTGGAAGGCGACGGCCGGCGGCTCGTCGAGGTGGACGTGGTGGTCGGGATCCGTCTGCGTCTCCCAGGGCAGGCGCAGGGTGGACACCACCCCGGGCGCCACCAGCAGCGGGCGGCCCGCGAAGGTGGTCGCGGCCGCCGTGTGGGCGTGCCCGCACAGGAAGGCGAGCAGGTGGGGGTGGCGCTCCGCCAGGGCCGCGAGCCGCTCCTCACCGAACTGCCTGATCTCGTCCACGTACGGGGTGTGCAGCGGGACCGGCGGGTGGTGGAAGGCGACCAGCACCGGGACCTCGTGCGGGGTCCCGGTGAGGATGCCGTCGAGCCAGGCCAGCGTGGAGTCCTCCAGGTACCCTTCGTGCTTCCCGGGGACCGAGGAGTCGCACACGGCCAGGACGAAGCCCGCGCCGCGCAGCACCTGGTCGACGGGCTCCGCGGACGGCTCCTCCTGACCCAGCAGGACCTGGCGGAACGCGACGCGCTCGTCGTGGTTGCCGGGGCAGACGACGGCCGGGTGGCGGGTGGCGAGCACCTTCCGGGCCTCCTGGTACTCGGCCTCCGTCCCGTGATCGGCTATGTCACCGCTCATCAGGACCGCGTCCAGGTCGTACGGGAGGGCGTCCAGGTACTCCAGTACCGCGCGGGTGCGCTGGGCGGCGCGGGTCCCGCCGTCGAGGTGGACATCACTGAGCTGCGCGATCACGATCACGAACTGTGGCTCCTTCGTCGCCGGTGCGGGGCCGTCACCGGCGCGGCGCGTGACGGTCGGTCACGGCCCTCCCGGGGAGGGCGCGTTCGGCCCATTCAACAGGGTGTGCGCCCTGACACCACCCCCCGGACTCAGGGCCCGCCGCGCGGACGCCCGCGCCGGAGCCCGGTCAGGCCCCAGCCGGCCGCCGTGTGAGGGAGCGCCTGACGGCGGCGGTCGCCACGCGCACCTCCGACAGGACGGGCCCCTGGGCGATCAGGTCCGTCCCTGGCGTGACCCCGTGCCCGGCGTCGGTGACGGTCGCGCCCGCCGCCCGCGCTCCCGCCGCGGCCGGATCCCCGTCCTTGGCGGTGCCGATGCCGCGCAGGGGGTGGCCGAAGACCACCCCGTCCCCGGGGAGCGGTGCGATCAGCCGGTGCACGGCCCGTCGGCCGAGGGCTCGGTGGGGCCCGGGACCTGGCTGGCGGTGCTGCGGAGGGTGCCGTCGGCCGGGTCCAGGACGTGCAGGCCACTCTCGTCGGCCCCGGTCGTGTCGGGCAGGTCGTCCGAGCCGACGTACAGCTTCTTCGACTCGGGGTGGAGCAGCAGGTCGCGGGGGCGGCCGGCGGTGGTGAAGGCGGCCGTGGGCCGGTACGCG
Source organism: Streptomyces sp. AB3(2024) (assembly GCF_041862025.1). Classification (NCBI taxonomy): domain Bacteria; kingdom Bacillati; phylum Actinomycetota; class Actinomycetes; order Kitasatosporales; family Streptomycetaceae; genus Streptomyces; species Streptomyces sp. AB3(2024). The sequence continues at coordinate 23,958 of NZ_JBGWAB010000080.1, read as the reverse complement.
ACCGCGCCCTGCGGTACGTCGGCCCGGGCCGCGGCCCCGTCGGCCGGTGCGGCCCGCGCCACCGTCGGGGCGAGGACGAGCCCGAGGGCGGTCGCCGCGGCGCCCGCGCGGCGGGGGCGAGGGGGTGGCGGGGTGTCAGGGCCGGTCATTTTTGAAGGTGACCGGGACGTGGACGTCGTAGGCGCGGTTGGCGGAGTCTAAGTGGTCGGCGCGCGTGACGACGGCGCACTCGACGGTGTCCCCGCAGATCCGGCCGTTGCCGAGATCGGCCTTGACGTGGATGGTGCCCCTGAAGGTGCCGCCGGGGCCGTAGGCGGAGGTGTTGGGGAGGGTGCCGCCGAAGGTGCTGTTGACCCAGTGGGAGGCGCCGATGCTGCCCGCCTGGTCCGAACCGCCCAGGCAGGGGGTGGGCTTGCCCGAGCCCTGGGGCCCGTTCGCCGCGCACAGGCCCACGGAGACGCCCTTGGCGGGGTTGAAGCCGCTACCGGTGACCGTGACGTTCCGCCCGGCAGCGGCGGCGGAGGCGGGCACGGTGAGCGCGAGGCGCCAGGTGCCGCCGCCGTCGGTGACCGTACGGGTGGAGGTGGCCGCAGAGGCGGCGCCGGCCGCGCCGAGCGCGAGGGCCACGGCGGCGGTGGCGGCGAAGGCCGCGCGGGCGGCGAGCCGTACGGCGGTGCGGGGCAGGAGGGCAGCGCGCATGGGAAGACGCCTTTCCGGGGAGGAGGTCGGCCTACTTAGGTAAGGCTAACCTAATGAAGATCGACGATGAACCTCTCCTCCCCGGTCCGGCCGGAACCCGGCAGCCTGTCCGGATCCACTTGCCGGCGCCCCCGCCCCCGCCTCACCGGCCGGGGCCCGCCGCTACCCCCGGTACGCCTCCAGCAGCCGCAGCCACACCTCACTGATCGTCGGGAAGGACGGAACCGCGTGCCACAGCCGCCCGATCGGCACCTCGCCCACCACCGCCACCGTCGCCGCGTGCACCAGTTCGGCCGCACCGGGCCCCACGAAGGTCGCGCCCAGGAGCACCTCCCGGTCGAGGTCGACGACCATCCGGGCCCGCCCCCGGTACCCGTCGGCGTACAGGCCCGCGCCGGAGACCCTGCCGAGGTCGTAGTCGACGGCGCGCACCCGGTGCCCGGCCCGCTCCGCCTCCGCGAGGGTCAGGCCGACCGCGGCGGCCTCCGGGTCGGTGAACACCGCCTGGGGCAGGGCCTCGGTATCGGCGGTGGCGGCGTGCGCGCCCCAGCGGGACGCGTCCAGGGGCGGCGATCCGGCCGCGCGGGCGGCGATGGCCGCGCCCGCGATCCTGGCCTGGTACTTGCCCTGGTGGGTGAGGAGCGCCCGGTGGTTGACGTCCCCGACGGCGTACAGCCAGTCGTGCCCGGGGACCCGGCAGCCCTCGTCGACACCGATCCAGTCACCCGGGGTCAGCCCGACCGTGTCCAGCCCGATGTCCTCGGTCCGCGGCGCCCGCCCCGTAGCCATCAGCAGCTCGTCGCCCTCCAGGGCCTCGCCGCCCTCCAGCACCACGGTCACCGGCCCGGTCGGGCCGTCCCGTACGACCGCCTCGACCGCCACCCCGGTGCGCACCACCGCGCCGGCTTCGGTCAGCGCCTCGACGACCAGCTCGCCCGCGAAGGGTTCCATCCTCGGCAGCATCCCCGACCCCCGTACGAGGACGGTCACCCGGGACCCGAGGGCCTGCCAGGCCGTGGCCATCTCGGCGGCCACCACGGAACCGCCCACGATCAGCAGCCGGCCGGGCACCTCCCGGGCGGAGGTGGCCTCACGGCTGGTCCAGGGGCGGGCCCCGGCGATCCCGGGGAGGTCCGGGACCACGGCCCGGGTGCCGGTGGCGACGACCACGGCGTGCCGGGCGGCGAGGACGTGGTGCTCCCCCTCGGGACTGGTGACGGCGACCTTGCGGACCCCGTACAGGCGGCCGTGGCCGCGGTAGAGATGGGCGCCGATGGAGTCCAGCCAGTCGAGCTGGCCGTCGTCCTTCCAGTCACCCGTCCAGTAGTCGCGGTGCGCGAACACCGCCTCCGCGTCGAGCGGCCCCCGGACCGCCCCCGCCAGTCCGGGCACCCGGCGCGCCTCCGACCGGGCGAGCGCCGGGCGCAGCAGGGCCTTGCTGGGGACGCAGGCCCAGTACGAGCACTCCCCTCCGACGAGTTCGCTCTCCACCAGCGCCGTGCTCAGCCCGGCGGCGCGGGTCCGGTCGACGATGTTCTCGCCGGCCGGGCCCCCACCGAGCACCACGACGTCGTACTCCACCGCTTCAGTCATGCGGTCCAGTGTCACCGCAGCGCGGGGGACACGTCCCGCAAGGTCAGGCCTCCGGCGTGCCGGGGGTCCCGTCCGCGCCCCCGGCCGGGGCGGACTCGGCGATCTTCGCCCGGACCTCGTCCATGTCCAGGGCGCGGGCCTGCCCGATGAGGTCGGTCAGCGCCGCCTCGGGCAGCGCTCCGGGCTGAGCGAAGATGGCGACCTGGTCCCGGACGATCATCAGCGTCGGGATCGAGGCGATCTGGAAGGCCGCCGCCAGCTCCTGCTGCGCCTCGGTGTCCACCTTGGCGAAGACCAGGTCGGGGTTGGCCTCGGCGGCCTTCTCGTAGACCGGGGCGAACTGCAGGCAGGGGCGGCACCAGCCCGCCCAGAAGTCGATCAGCACGAACGGGTTCTCGCTGACCGTCCGGTCGAAGTTCTCCTTGGTGAGTTCGACTGTAGCCACGGTGTCCGGACCTCCTGATCGCAGTGTGTCCTGCTGGAACGATCGGCCGGCCCGCCGCATTCCTCCGTCGGCGGCAGGACCTAGAACGGGTGGGCCGGCGGGGTGGTGCGGGCCGTGGTCCAGCGCAGCTCGGTGAAGGCGTCGAGGTTGGCCTCGCCGCCGAAGCGGGCGCCCGTACCGGAGGCGCCGACCCCGCCGAAGGGGGCCACCGCCTCGTCGTTCACGGTCTGGTCGTTGATGTGCGCGATGCCGGTCGGGATGCGTTCGGCCAGCTCCATGCCGTGTCCCGCGTCGCGGGTGACGATGCCCAGGGAGAGTCCGTAGGGGCCCGCCGAGGCCAGCTCCACCGCCTCCTCCTCCGTCGCGAAGGACCGTACGGGTGCCACCGGACCGAAGACCTCCTCCGCGTAGGCGGGGGTGTCGTCGGCCACCCCGGCGAGCACGGTCGGCCGGTAGAACAGGTCCCGGTGGGTGCCGCCCGCGACCAGCTTGGCGCCCTGCTCCACGCTGGCCTCGACCAGGCCGTGGACCCTCTCCAGCTGGGTCCGGTCGAGCAGCGGGCCGAGGTGCACGGGCTCGCGGTGCGGGTCGCCGACGGCCAGGGCCTCGGCGCGGGCGGCGAGCCGTTCCACGTACTCGTCGTAGAGCGAGGCGTGGACGAGGTGGCGTCCCGCGGTCATGCAGATCTGGCCCTGGTGGAAGAAGGAGCCCCAGGAGGCCTGTGCGACGGCGGCCTCGACGTCCGCGTCGGCGAGCACGACGAGCGCGGAGTTCCCGCCCAACTCCAGGTGCGCGCGGGTGAGGTGACGGCCCGCCAGTTCACCGACGGAGCGCCCCGCGGCGGTCGAGCCGGTGAAGGACACGACGCGCACGCGCGGGTCGGCCACCACCGCGGAGCCCGTCCGCGCCCCGCCCGGCAGGACGTGCAGCAGCCCGGCCGGCAGTCCGGCGGCGGCGAACACGGCGGCGAGGGCGAGGCCGCCGCAGACGGCGGTGCGGCGGTCCGGCTTGAGCAGGACCGCGTTGCCGAGCGCGAGCGCGGGCGCCACGGAGCGAATCGAGAGGATCAGCGGGGCGTTGAAGGGGGCGATCACCCCGACCACCCCCGCCGGCACGCGCCGGGTGAAGGAGAGCCGGGGCGCCTCGCTGGGCAGTACCTGCCCGACCGGGCGGGAGGCCAGCGCGGCGGCCTCGTAGCACTCCTGGGCGGCGACGTGCAGCTCGAAGTCCGCCTTGCCGGGAATCGAGCCCGACTCCCGGACCAGCCATTCCCGCAGTTCACCGGCGTGGGCCGTGAACAGGTCCCCGGCGCGGCGCAGCACGGCCGCCCGCTCCGGGTGGCCGGCCCGCGCCCAGTCGCGCTGGGCGGCGCCGGCCCGTACGGCGGCCTCCCCCACGTCGGCGGGCCCGGCGAGGTCGAGGGTGGCGAGGGTACGGCCGGTCGCGGGTTCGACGACCGGGGCCGTGCCCCCGGTGAGGGTGGGTCCGTCCTGCCAGAGAGTCGGGTCGAGCAGCGGCATGACGCGGGGCCTCCGGATGGGGGTGGGCGGGGCGGGGTGCGGCAGCACGCGCCATCGTGCCAGACCGGGGGCACCACTTCTGTTCAGTTATTGGGCAGTTGACAGGATCCGGTGACCGGAAACGATCGACTCCCCTGGGGCGTGGGCGGGTTCAGCGCTCCAGGACCAGCGCGATGCCCTGCCCGACGCCGATGCACAGCGCCGCCATGCCGGTCCCCGAACCGGCCGCTGCCAACTGGTGGGCGACCGAGCCCGCCAGCCGGGCGCCCGAGGCGCCGAGCGGATGACCGATGGCGAGGGCCCCGCCGCGCGGGTTCACCGTGGCCGGATCCAGCTCGGGCCAGGCCCCGAGACAGCCCAACGCCTGGGCCGCGAAGGCCTCGTTGAGCTCCAGGACGGACAGGTCGGCCAGCCGGCGGTCCGCCTTGGCGAGCGCCCGCGCGACGGCGTCCACCGGCCCGAGGCCGAAGAGCTGCGGCTCGATGCCCGTGACGGCGGAGGCGCTGATCCGGGCCAGCGGCTCGCGTCCGGTGGCGGCCAGCCCCGCCTCGTCGGTGAGCAGCAGGGCGGCGGCCCCGTCGTTGAGCGGGGAGGCGTTCCCGGCGGTGACGGTGCCGGAGCCGTCGCCCCGGAAGGCGGGCCCCAGGCGTGCCAGCGACTCGGGGGTGGACCCCTCGCGGATGGACTCGTCGCGTACGAGGTCCACGCCCGGGTAGCCGACGACCTCGCCGTCGTAGAGCCCGGCGGCCCAGGCGGCGGCGGCCTTGCGGTGGCTCTCCAGGGCGAACAGGTCCTGTGCCTCGCGCGAGATGCCGTGCTTCTCGGCGATCAGCTCGGCGCCCTCGCCGAGGGAACCGGTCCACTCGGGGGGCATGGCCGGGTTGGTCATCCGCCAGCCGAGGGTGGTCGACCACATCTGCTGGTGCCCGGCGGGGAAGGCACGTTCGGGCTTCTGCACCACCCAGGGGGCGCGGGTCATCGACTCGACGCCGCCCGCGATGGCGACGGAGGCGTCCCCGACCGCGATGGCGCGGGCGGCCTGGATGACGGCTTCGAGCCCCGATCCGCAGAGCCGGTTGACGGTCACGCCGGGCACCGTCACCGGCAGTCCGGCGAGCAGCACGGCCATACGGGCCACGTCACGGTTGTCCTCGCCCGCGCCGTTGGCGTCGCCGAAGAAGACGTCGTCGATGCGGGACGGGTCGAGGTCGGGCGTACGGTCCACCAGGGCGCGCACCACGTGGGCGGCCAGGTCGTCCGGCCGGACCCCGGCGAGGGCCCCGCCGAACTTGCCGATCGGGGTGCGGACTGCGTCGACGACGTACACGTCGCGGACGGTGCGGATGCTCATGGGGTCGCTCCTGGGCGGATCCGTACGGGCGGCGGCGCGTTCGGTGCCGGTGTGGGCACCGGGACGCACCCCCGGGGCACGCCCGGTGGGGCGCGCCCGCAGTCTCCGCCCCCACGTCGCCGCCTGTCAACGGCCCCCCGGCCACCCCGCAGCCCCCGGCTCCCGCCGTCAGGTGGATTCGCGGTGGACCGCCGTCGCGGCCATCAGGTCGTGCCGCCGGGTGATCTCGGACGGCCCCCGCACCGCGCGGTCCACGAGCGAGGCCAGGTGGTCCCCGGTCGGCAGCTCGATCTGGACCGTGCTGAGCCGGGGGCGCAGCAGCCGCCCGATGAGCAGGTCGTCGGCGCCCATGACGGCGACGTCCCCGGGGACGTCCAGCCCCTCGTCCTGCAACGCCCGCATCAGCAGCATCGCGTACTCGTCGTTGTACGCGAACACGGAGTCCAGCCCGAGCGAGCGCCAGCGGCCCGCCAGCTCTGCCGCGGACTCCTCCGTGTAGGCCATCGGCAGCACCTCGGTCCGCGCGCCCTCCACCGACCGGGCCCCGGCCAGCCGGGGTGCCGAGAACAGCTCCAGGCCCTCCTCCTCCGGGACGATCACGCCGATCCGGCTGCGGCCGCGTTCCACGAGGTGGGCGGCGGCCCGTGCCCCGACCTCCGCCTGGTCCATCACCAGGGCGTGGGCCCCCGGTACGCCGACCGGGCCCAGCGTTATCACCGCGCGAGCCCCGGCTCGTTTGAGGGTGGCGACGTTGCGCGCGGACAGGCTGATCTCCCCGAGCGAGATCACCGCGACGGGCCGCAGTTCGGCCCACGCCCGCGTCGCCTCGTCACCGCTCAGGCCGAGGCTGCCGTACTGCACCACCGTGTAGTCGAGACGGCGCAGGGCCCACTGGAGCTCGTTGAGGAAGGCGCTGTACAGCGGGCCAACCGGGACGTGCGAGGTGGGCAGCAGGACGATGCGGGTGTGCCCGGCGCGCAGGCTGCGGGCGGCGGCGTGCGGGACGTAGCCCAGTTCCTCGGCGGCCTCGCGGACCTTGCGGCGCGTGGGCTCGCTGATGCGTACGGCTTCCGCGTTGTTCAGCACGTACGAGACCGTCGCGCGCGACACACCGGCCAGGCGGGCGACGTCGGCGCTGGTCGGGACGGGTGCGGGCGCCGGTTCGGGGGGCGGGGAGGCCGGGGCCCGCCGGCTGCGCGGCTTCGGCGAGCTCGGGGGGATCGGCGCGTTCGATGAGTGAGACATTGCCGAGGCATCTTTCCAGACCGATCACGCCCGGGTTCTGGCGGATGGCCGGAAACGAATGCCAGAGAGCACCCTCGCCGTGTGGGACGAGGCCACCGCGCTCGGCCTCGCCGCACTGGCCGGCCGGGACCTGCTGCCGGCGGCCCCAGTGGTCCCCTCGCTCGTCCAGCTCGCCGACCCGAGCTTCCTCGTCTCCCCGGAGCGGGCCGCACTGCTGGAGGAGCGCGGCTTCGAGGTCCGTACGGTCGCCGGGGCCGGGCACACCATCCACCGGGACGACTTCGACGGATTCATGGCCTCGTTGGAGGGCCGGCTCTAGCGGGCGGCCGCCGACGCGCGACGGACATGCCAGGGCCCGGCCGCCGGCGGTCCCTTCCGGATCGGGGCCGTGTCCCCTTACCGTCGGTATTACCGATCGGTAAGGGGGAGGTCCGATGGCGGGCTCGTTGTATGCGGCCGGTGCGGCGGGGCCCTTGGGGGGCTGCGCGCCACAAGGTCCCTCAGGGTTGCGGGAGATGGCCGACGCGCTGGCCGAAGGCAGTGTCACGGCACGCGGGCTGACCCAGCGTTCGCTGGAGAGGATCGCCGCGTCCCGGTCCTCGCTCAACGCCTTCCGGATCGTCCGGACCGAGGCGGCCCTCGCGGAGGCGGACGCGGCGGACGCGCGGCTGGCCCGCGGCGAGCGGCTGCCGCTGCTGGGCGTGCCGGTCGCGGTCAAGGACGACATGGACGTGGCCGGGGAGCCCACCGCCTTCGGCTGCCCGGGGGACTTCCCGCCGAGGACCGCCGACAGCGAGGCGGTACGGCGCCTGCGCGCGGCCGGCGCCGTGATCGTGGGCAAGACCCAGACCCCCGAGCTGGGGCAGTGGCCGTTCACCGAGGGGCCCGCCTTCGGCGAGACCCGCAACCCGTGGAACCCGGCCCACACCCCCGGCGGTTCCTCGGGCGGCTCGGCCGCCGCCGTGGCCGCGGCACTGGTGCCCGCGGCGCTCGGCTCCGACGGCGCGGGCTCGGTGCGGATCCCCGCGGCCTGGACCCACCTGGTGGGGGTCAAGCCACAGCGCGGGCGCATCTCCACCTGGCCTGAGCCCGAGTCCTTCCACGGGCTCACGGTCAACGGCGTGCTGGCCCGTACAGTGGCGGACGCCGCGCTGCTGCTGGACGCGGCGAGCGGGCCCGCCCCGGGGGACCTCCACCGCCCGGCACCGTTCTCGGCGGTGGAGGCGGCCGGCCGGCCGCCGGGCAGGCTGCGGATCGCCCTGTCCTACGGGACGGCCTTCACCGCGTCGGCCACACCCCTCGACCCCGTGGTCCGCGCGGCGGTGGAGCGGCTGGCCGGGCGGCTGGAGGCTCTGGGTCACGAGGTGATCCCGGAGGATCCGCGCTACGGCCCCGTCGGGCCCGCCTTCGTGCCGCGCGCGACGGCGGGCGTACGCGAGCTGGCGGCGCGGGTTCCGGATCCCGGGCTGCTGGATCCGCGCACCCGCGGGGCGGCCCGTACGGGCCGCCTGCTGGGCGGACTGGCACTGCGGCTCTCGCGGCGGGCCGAGGGGCTGCTGCGCCGCCGGACCGGGGAGATCTTCGACCGCTTCGACGTGGTGCTGACCCCGACGACGGCCACCCCGCCCCTGCGGATCGGCGCTCTGGCCGGGCTGGGAGCGCTGGCCACGGACCGGTCGATGATCGCCGCGTGCCCGTACGCCTGGACGTGGAACGTGCTGGGCTGGCCGGGTGTCGGCGTCCCCGCGGGGTTCACCCCCGACGGACTGCCGCTGGGCGCGCAGCTGTTGGGCCCGGCGGAGTCGGAGCCGAGGCTGCTGGCGCTGGCGGCGCAGCTGGAGGCGGCCGAGGACTGGGCGCGGCACTGGCCGCCGGGCAGTGTTCGCCCGGAGTCGGGGCGTCCTTGAACCGCCCCGGCGGGCCGCCCGTCCGCGCTCGCGCCGACTTGAATTCGATCTCGCACTACGGGGGTGGCGCAGACACCACGACCAGATCACCCACGGTGGGCCCGACGAGCCGGGCGCGGCTTTCGACGACCCGCGCCAACAGCTTTACGCCTTGGCCTCGTTGACCGTCCGGAGCGAGGAACTCCGCACCGAGGACGACCGTGTGGTCGCCCGGGTGGCCCAACTCGGCCGGCACACCGGAAGGCATCCGCGGATACCGGGCCCACAGGCCGCGATATTCGGCCACCTGTCTCATTCGCATACGATTCGGCACGCCCGGCTCGCGGCGCGATCCGGACTTCTTCAACTCCTTGCAGAACAGCTGGCTTTGCCATGCCCAACTTGACCCGGTCCTGAAGGGCCGGGTTTGGAGGTAGCGCCCGACTGGCTGCCGGGTTGGCTCCTCCGTCCAGACCACCTATGGGGTGGCTGGGACGCGTGACTCACGCCCCGCAGTCCACACGGCCTCGCCCTTACGGGCGATGTTGTGGGACGCATTGTCGTCCGCGTGCAGGAGGGCCCCGCAGGACCGGCAGGCGAACGTCGCTTGACCGACACGGTTCTTCCGGTCGGTGTAACCGCACTCGGAGCATTCCTGGCTGGTGTACGCCGGATCGACGTAGACCAGGGGCACCCCGGCACGCTTCGCCCTTTTTGTACTCCACGAAGCCGGCAAGCTGGTGGAAGCTCCACGAGTGCAGTGTGGTCCGCTGGTCCTTGCGGAGCCGTACCCGGTCACGGATCCCACTCAGGTCTTCGAGTGCGATCCCGCGTCCGGTGCGTTCAGCGGTGGTGACGATCTTCTTGGCAATGACGTGATTGACGTTGGCCCCATGGCGCTGCTCACGCCGGTTGCGCTTCTTGAGCAGGCGTCTGGCAGATTTGGTGCCCTTGGCCTGGAGCTTCTTACGCAGGCCAAGCTGCCGTTTGCGGTGCCGGTTCAGACCACGCCCGGCGGCCCGGTACCCGGTGCTGCTGGTGGCGATGTTGACGATGCCGAGGTCTACGCCGATGAATCCGGACGGATTCTCGTTCAAGGGTGCCCCGGGCACCTCGCACACCGCGATCAGATAGAACACACCATCGCGTTCGATCAGGTCCGACTCGCCCTTGCGGTGCTCGCGCAGCGTCTTGAGCGCGTCAGCCGAACAGACGAAACGCAGGTTCTTGAGCCGTCCTGCGGTGGTCCAGATACTGACGGTCTGAGCGTCGTACCGCCACGACAGACACCGGTCGTCGAACGGGTGCGCCGCTTCGGGGCGGAAGACGACCGGCTTCGACCCGGCCTTGATCCGGCGCCTGTTGCCCGGCCTGCCGAGGTTTCCCGCCTTGATGTTCGCCTTCAACGCGCTGTAGGCGTCGCAAACTTTCTTGATGGTGTGCTGTGCGGCCTGCGCGCCGAGACCCGACGCTTTCAGCTCGGCGTAGGTGTGCTTGCGCAGTTCGTACTCACGCGGCACACCAAGCCCGAACGCCACGGCAGACACCCGGTTGTAGAGTTCGCTGAAGTACGCCAGCGGCTACGTCGACCAGATCCGCCCCGGCCAGAGCTTCGGCCGGGGCGCGGGCGTCGTCGAGATCAACATCACCAACGGCTGCCCCTGATCCCGCTGGACCCGCCTTCCCCGGCCACCGCGACCGTGGCCGGGGAAGGCCGGGTCCCCCTCCCCTCCCGCGCGCCCCTGAGTAACGTCACCTCGCATGATGCTCTTACGCCGCGCGGCCCTCGCCGCCGCCTTCCTCGGCGTCACCGCCGTCCTCCCGCCCGCCGCCGCGCACGCGGACCCCTCCCCCGCCTGCCGGGACTCCCCGGCCTCGGCCGCCGCACCCGCACCGGACCCGGAGCAGGCCCGCCTCGCGGACCCGCGGACCGCCGCGTTCCCGGAGCGGGCCGGACTCGACTCCTTCGTACGGCGCTTCCCCGCCGCCCTGTGCGCCACCCGCGACGCCGCCGAGGCGCAGCGCCTCCTCGACACGTGGGGCGAGGCGCTCTGGCAGGCCGCCGTGAACCGCGCCCAGGGACACCGGACCGGCGGTGACCTGCCCGCCGGCGACGACCGGCCGCTCTACTGGACCAGACTCGCAATGACCGTCCGGCTCGCACGGTGGCAGCCGGAGTTCCCCGTCGACCGCGCGGCCCTGAAGTCCCGTTTCGAGGACGCCTCGCGCGGGCTCACCTCCAACGGGTTCCGTCCGGCCCCGGGCGTACGGCGGATCTTCGTCAGCGGCTTCGACCCCTTCGGTCTGGACGCCGAACTGCGCCGGGCCAATCCCTCCGGCTCGGCGGCGCTCCGGCTCAACGGCCGCCGGATCACCCTGGCGGACGGGACGACCGCCGAGGTCCGGGCCGTCGTCCTGCCCGTCCGCTACGCCGACTTCGACGGGGGCATCGTCGAGCGCGCCTACGGGTCGCGGCTGGCGGCCGGCCCGCGCTCCGCCGACATGATCACCAGCATCAGCCAGGGTTACCCCGGGATCTTCACCCTGGAGGCCTGGGCGGGCCGGGCCCGTTCGGCGGACCCGTACCCGGACAACGCGGGCGCCCTCTCCGGCGGTACGTACGAGCACCCCGTCACGGCGCCCGGCCTCGGCCCGGGGGCGGAGTTCCTGCGCACCAGCCTGCCCACCGGGGCCATGACCGGCGTCCAGGCGCCCCATCCGGTACGCCTGAACACCGCCGTCACGGAGATACCGGCCGGTCAACAGGGCCCGGTGGACCGGGCGGACGGGCCGACCCCCGGATCGCGCGCCGTGGCGGGCGGAGGCGGCGGCTACCTCTCCAATGAGGTGGCCTACCGCTCCAACCGGCTCCGCCTGGAGCTGCGCCCGGACCTGCCCGGCGGCCACCTGCACACCCCGGTGCTCACCGGACTGCCCGCCGACCCGGGTCAGTTGACCGGATCCGAGTTCGAGCGCAACGAGGACGCGATCACGCAGGAGGTGCTGGAGGTGCTGCGCGCCTCTAACGCAGGGCGCTGAACGCCTTGGTGAAGGCGAGGGGCTGCTGAAGGATCGAACTGCACGTGGCGTCGGCGTGGTTCACCGCTCCGGCCGCGCACTGCCTGTCGCGGGCCGACGACCACATGGCCAGGCGCCCGATCCCCTTCGACGCCGCGAACTCGACGAGCTGCGTCGCGTCGGAGACCGAGAAGACCTCCGTCGCGACGTCGTTGACGCCGATCATCGGGGTGACGGCGACGGCCTTCCAGGCCGCCTGGTCCGAGAGCCCGAGCACGCCCTTGAGCTGGGCCTGGGTCGCCGTCGCGGCCTGGATCGCGTACTGGCCCATGTCCCCGGCGTACGCCGGTCCGTAGTCCATCGCCATGATGTTGACCGCGTCGATCCGCACGCCGTTCTTCCTGGCGTCGGCCAGCAGTGCCACGCCCGGCTGGGTCAGCCCCTCGGGCATCACCGGCAGGGTGAACGCCACGTCCAGGCCGGGGTGGGACTTCTGCAGCCGGGCTATGGCCTGGGCGCGGCGCGCGTTGGCGGCGGTGTCCGGCAGGGCGGCGCCCTCGATGTCGAAGTCGACCTTGGTGAGCCGGTACTGGTCGATGACCTTCCCGTACGCGGCCGCGAGGTCGTCGGCGCTCGCGCAGTTCAGCGCCAGTTCGCGCCCGGCGGCGCCGCCGAAGGACACGCGGACGTCGCCGCCCTTGGCGCGCAGCGCGCCGATCTGGGCGGCCACCTTGTCGCTCGCCAGATCGGTGACACCGCCCCACAGCGGGGAGCAGCCGCCGCCCGAGGTGACGAAGGCGAGGTGGAACTCCTTCACCCCGGTGCGGGCCACGGTGTCGAGCAGGTCGTAGGCCGGGTAGAGGGAGGTGTCGACGTACGGGGCGAAGCGCGCGCCGGCGCCCGGGGCGGGCGCGGGGACGGTCGGGGTCGCGGTCGCGGTGGGGGTCGCGGTCGCGGTGGGGGTCGCCGTGGGGGTCCGGGTCGGAGCCGTCGGCGCGGGGGTCGGGCCGCCGGTGGGGCCGCCCGTGGGCCGGCCGCTGGGCTGCGGGGTCGCGCCCTGATCGACGGAGCACTTCACCCCGTTGATCAGGCACCCCGTCGGAGCGCCGGGGGCGGCGGACCCGCTCGCGACGAAACCGACGGTGACGGACGCCCCGGGGGCCAGGGTCCGGTTCCAGCTCGCGGGCTTCACGGTGACGCGCTGTCCGGCGACCGTGTGGGTTCCGTTCCACAGGGAGTCGATCTTCGTGCCGGCGGGCAGGTCGAACTGCAGGGTCCAGTCCTCGCGGGCCCCGGCCGTGTTGTTGGTGAGGACGTACTGCCCGGTGTAACCGCCGCTCCAGGAACTGGAGGTGGTGTACACCGCGCCGACCGAGGTGGCCTGCGCGGTCCCGGTGAACGCGAAGGCGACGCCACCGATCACCGCCGCCGCCACGATCGCGCCCGTGATCTTCGCCTTGCCGCTGGTCGTACGGCGGTGACCGACTGTGCTGCCCATCGCGTGCCTGCCTCTGTGATACCGGGGAGTTGGGGTGCGGCAGCACGCTAGCCTCACGGAATCGGACATTCCCCCCTTCCCGTCCGCCGGCCACGAACCTTAGGTTCCACTTAAGGTGGCGGTAAGAGGGGGATGAGGAAACGGACCCCCGTACGTACGTCACCGCACGTCGGAAGCGAATGGTCAGGGCGGGCCGGTTCAGGCGAGGCCGAGGAAGACCGGGCCCGCGACCGCGGCGCCCAGGGCCGTGCCGGAGGCCGCCTGCTCGGGGGTGTGGTCGCGGAGCCGGACCCGGGACCAGCCGACGAGGGCGACCGGGACGCATCCGGCCAGCGCCCCCGGGCCGTAGGTGAGCCCCAGCAGGACGACGGCCCCGCCGGCGACCGCCGTGTGCACGCTGATCTTCCACCGGGTGGTGACGGCCAGGATCGCGACGACCGTCGCGAGCATGGCCACGACGAGCGCCGTCATCTCCCGCGGGGCTCCGAGCGGTTGGAGGCCGCCGACGCACACGGCCACGGAGACGACCACCCCGGGCAGCACGATCAGCCGGTCCTGGCGACGGCGGACGTGCCGGTCGCCCCAGTACCCGCGCCGTTGCCCCCAGCGGATCCACAGCATCGGCACGACACCGCAGAAGAACCCGGCGAAGGCCCCACCCGACCCCGGCCGGGCGCGCGGCGTGCCATCCGACCAGCACCGCCAAGGCGATGATCCACGTCCTCGGTTCGAGACCGTCGGCGACCCGCCGGGCGAGCGAGCCCGCCACTCCCCCATCGCCCCCCGCACCCCCGTCCCGCGCCGCGCCGGCCGCCGACTCCTCTTCCACCCTGCCCATGGATCCCCCTCGTTCGAGCACTCGATCATGCCAGGGCCCCGGCCCGCCACGGTCTGTGAGCAGGGGCTTCGCCGTCGCGGCGGGAGACGTCGCGGCCCGGGGCGGGCTGCGCGACAGGGGCCGCGAAACCCAGTAACCTGCGCCGGATGACGGCTCTTTCGCATCACGGCAACAGTCACGTCGAACAGCCCGGACGGGACGGGGACACCGCCACCGCCGAGGCCGATCCGCATGCCATCGGGCCGGTGCGGACCGAGTACGCCCCCGACCACGACGGGGATCCCGACCCCGGCGAGATCGTGTGGACCTGGGTCCCCTTCGAGGAGAACGACGGCCGCGGCAAGGACCGCCCGGTGCTCGTGGTCGCGCGGGAAGCGGGCGGGCACACGCTGCTCGCCGTCCAGCTCTCCAGCAAGCGGCACGACGCCGACCGCGAGTGGGTGGCGATCGGCTCGGGACCCTGGGACGGCGCGGGGCGGGAGTCCTGGGTGGACCTGGACCGGGTGCTGCGGGTCCACGAGTCGGGCATGCGCCGCGAGGCGTGCGCGCTCGACCGCGGCCGGTTCCGGCTGGTGACCGACCGCCTGCGGGAGCGCTACGGCTGGCAGTAGCCCGGCACCCCGCGCACCCGCGGTCCGAGGCCTCCCCGCTGCCCCGGGAGCACGGGCCCGCCGCGCTCCGCGTCGGGGAGGTCCGGCCGGGCCGCCCCCGGGCCCGGGAAGGCGTCCTGGGCCCGAGAAGGCGTCCTCGGCGCGGGAAGGCGACCACGGCCGGGTAGGCGTCCTCAGCCCGGGAAGGCCCGTTCGAAGGCCTCGCGGGGTTCGGGGGAGCGGTCCAGGATCCCGAACACGACCTCCTCGAACACTCCCGCGAAGCGGCCGGTCAGCAGCCCCCGGAAGGCCTCCGCCACCTGCGCGGGGTCGTTGCGGAACACCCCGCACCCCCACGCCCCCAGTACGAGCCGCCCGTAGCCGTGCAGGGTCGCGACCTCCAGCACCCGCTCGGCCCGCCGGGCCAGGGCGCCGGGGATCTCGTGGGCCCGCTCCGGCTCCTGGCGGCGGATCGTACCCGCGTTCGGGGCCGGAGAGGTGAGGAAGCCGGCCCGGAACGGGACCTCCAGCAGCTCGCCCCGGTCGTCGCGGAAGACAGGCACTCCGGGCGAGTGAATCACCCGGTCGGTGTAGAAGGTGCTCTTCCCCTCGCGGTGCACCTCGTAGTACTCCGGGGCCTCCAGGAGGGTCTCGTAGAGGGCCGACGCGCGGCACAGGGCCTCCTCCTGCGCCTTGGCCCCGCGCACGTACCCGCCCCCGGGATTGCGGGCCGAGGCGAAGTTCAGGACCGCCACCGGACCGCGCCCCGCGAGGCGACGGGCTGCGACCGTGCTGCTCTCCCCCGTCACCTCGAAGACCGTTCCGGCGGTACCACCGATGGACTCGCTGTCTGGAATGACCTTGTTTGGCCCATATATTCTGGTTCCGGCCTTGGCTTCCGCCAGGTCGGCGGCGAGGGAGATCCGCCGCCCCGACCGCGTCCGGTATCCCCCGGCCGCCAGGATCGACGCGTTCTCCCGCGCGATTTCACGCAATCTGCT
Organism: Streptomyces sp. AB3(2024); assembly: GCF_041862025.1. Lineage (NCBI taxonomy): Bacteria > Bacillati > Actinomycetota > Actinomycetes > Kitasatosporales > Streptomycetaceae > Streptomyces > Streptomyces sp. AB3(2024). The sequence continues at coordinate 8,274 of NZ_JBGWAB010000080.1, read as the reverse complement.
GCTCACGTCGCCATCCTCGGTGCGGACCACCGGGACGGCAAAGGCATTTGTCCCCCGGGCACGGGTAGGCACCGGTGACATCACTGCCGACGACAGGAGGCGAGGTTCCGGTCATGACCGAGGACTCACCCGCTCCCCCCGCGCAGGACTTTGCCCACCCGCCGCTCACCGAGGCGGCCGCCGAGGACCTGGTCCACGGCATCTGTTTCAAGACCGGCCCGCCCCGGCTGGTCGGCGCCGAACTGGAATGGCTGGTGCTCGACGCCGAGCAGCCGTGGCTCCCGCTGCCGCCCGAGCGGCTGACCGCGGGCCACGAAGCCGCCCGCGCCCTGCCCCTGCGGTCCCGCCTCACCGCCGAGCCGGGCGGCCAGCTGGAGCTCAGCTCCGCCCCGGCCGCCTCACTCACCGACTGCGTGGACGGCCTCCAGGCCGACCTGACCGCCGTCCGCGCCGCCCTCGGCGACCGCGGCCTGGTGCTGCGGGGCCTCGGCCTCGATCCGCGCGCACCGCGGCGCCGCCTGCTGACCAGCCCGCGCTACGAGGCCATGGAGGTCTACTTCGACCGGACCGGACCCGCCGGCCGCGCCATGATGCGCTCCTCCACCTCCGTCCAGGTCTGCCTGGACGCGGGCCACGAGGAGCCCGGCCCGCTCGGGCACGGCCGGCGCTGGCGGCTCGCGCACCTGCTGGGCGCCGTACTGGTGGCCGCCTTCGCCAACTCCCCCGCGCACGAAGGCCCGTACCGGGGCTGGAAGTGCGCGCGGCAGGGCGTGTGGAGCGACATCGACACGCGCCGCTCCCTCGCCCCGCCCCTGGACGCCGAGCCGCGCGCCGCCTGGACGCGGCACGCGCTCGACACCGAGGTGATGTGTGTACGGGCGTACGGGGACGGTCCCTGGGCGGTGCCGCGCGGGCTCACGTTCCGCGACTGGCTGCGCACCGGCGGCAGCCGCCACGGCCTGCGCCGGCCCACCGCCGAGGACCTGGGGTACCACCTCACCACCCTCTTCCCACCGGTCCGGCCCCGCGGCCACCTGGAGCTGCGGATGATCGACGCGCAGCCGGGCGAGGACGGCTGGCTGGTGCCCACGGCCGTCACGCACGCGCTCTTCGACGACCCGGAAGCCGCCGAGACCGCCTACCGGGCCGTGAAGGCCCTGGCCGACGCCTACGGCTGCGCGCGCGCCCCCCGCAACGCGCTGTGGCAGACCGCCGCCCGTGCGGGACTGTCCGACCGGGACCTGCGCGCGGCCGCAGCGGCCTGTTTCGAGGCGGCGGGCGAGGCACTGCCCCGGCTCGGGGCGAGCACGCACGTACGGGACACCGTCGACGCCTTCACCGATCGGTACGTACGGCGCGGCCGCTGCCCGGCCGACGACGCCGGGGAACACGAACTCCTTCACACCGCCGGGAAGGGACAGCGCCCGTGACCACCGAGACCCACCCCGAGACCGGTACCGGGCGGCTGCGCGAGCGGGCCGTCGCCGCCCTGACCGCGGCCCGCGCCCGGACGGCCGGGCTGACCGACGCCGTCGACGACCGGGACCTGACCGCTCAGCACTCCCCCCTGATGTCCCCGCTGGTCTGGGACCTGGCGCACATCGGGAACCAGGAAGAGCTCTGGCTGCTGCGCAACGTGGCCGGCCGCGCGTCGATGCACCCCGAGATCGACCCGCTGTACGACGCGTTCCGGCACCCCCGCGCCGACCGGCCGAAGCTGCCCCTGCTGGGCCCGGAGGCGGCCAGGTCGTACACGGCCGAGGTCCGCGGGCGCGTCTTCGACCTGCTGGAGCACACCCCGCTGGAGGGTACGCCCCTGCTCGACGGGGGCTTCGTCTTCGGGATGATGGCCCAGCACGAACAACAGCACGACGAAACGATGCTGATCACCCATCAGTTGCGGGCGGGCGCACCCGTACTGACCGCGCCCGACCCCGGTCCACCGCAGGGCCCGCCCCCGGTCGCGGCCGAAGTCCTGGTACCGGCAGGTCCGTTCACCATGGGCACCTCCGCCGAGCCCTGGGCTCTGGACAACGAACGTCCCGCGCACACGCGGGAGACCGCCCCCTTCTGGATCGACACGGTGCCGGTCACCTGCGGCGCCTTCCAGGCCTTCATGGCCGACGGCGGCTACGCGGAGCGCCGCTGGTGGGCCGAGGCCGGCTGGGAGCAGATCCGCACGCACGGCATCGGGGCCCCGCTGTTCTGGCACCGCGAGGGCGGGCAGTGGCTGCGTCGCCGGTTCGGGGTGACCGAGCCGGTGCCCGAGGACGAGCCGGTGCTGCACGTCAGCTGGTACGAGGCGGACGCGTACGCCCGCTGGGCGGGCCGGCGGCTGCCCACCGAGGCGGAGTGGGAGAAGGCCGCCCGGTACGACCCCGCCACCGGCCGCTCCCGCCGCTACCCCTGGGGCGACGCCGACCCGACCCCCGCGCACGCCAACCTGGGCCAGCGCCACCTGCGCCCGTCCCGCGCGGGCGCCCATCCGGCCGGGGCCTCCCCGCTCGGGGTGCGCCAGCTGATCGGCGACGTGTGGGAGTGGACGGCCTCGGACTTCCTGCCGTACCCGGGGTTCCGCGCCTTCCCGTACCGCGAGTACTCGGAAGTGTTCTTCGGACCGGAGCACAAGGTGCTGCGCGGCGGCTCCTTCGCCGTGGACCCGGTGGCCTGCCGGGGCACCTTCCGCAACTGGGACCTGCCCGTGCGGCGGCAGATCTTCTCCGGCTTCCGCACGGCGAGGGATGTCTGATGTGCCGTCACATAGCCTTTCTGGGGCCGCCCATATCCCTGGGGCGGCTGCTCATCGAGCCTGAGCACTCGCTGGTCCGGCAGTCCTGGGCGCCGCGCCGGCAGCGGTTCGGCACCGTGAACGCGGACGGCTTCGGCGTGGGCTGGTACGCCGAGGGCGATCCCGTACCGGCCCGCTACCGGCGGGACCAGCCGATCTGGGGCGACCCGGGGTTCCCCGACCTCGCCCGCGTGGTGCGCAGCGGGGCCTTCCTCGCCGCCGTGCGGGACGCCACCGTCGCCGGGGCGGACGGGGAGGCGGCCGCCGCACCCTTCGCCTCGGGGCCCTGGCTGTTCAGCCACAACGGGAGCCTGCGGGACTGGCCGGACTCGGTCGCCGAGACCGCCTCCGCGCTGCCGCCGCGGGAGCTGCTGCAGCTGGCCGCGGGCACCGATTCGGCGCTGGTGTGGGCGCTGGTGCTGCACCGGCTGCGGCAGGGCGACGACCTGGGCACGGCCCTGGCGGAGCCGGTCCGCGAGCTGGCCGGCGCCGCGCCGGGCTCCCGGCTGAACCTGCTCTTGACCGACGGCGCGGCCATCGCCGCGACGGCCTGGGGGGATTCCCTCTGGTACCTCTCCGATCCGCCGGCGGGGCGGGTGGTCGTGGCCTCCGAGCCGTACGACGACGATCCCCGCTGGTGCGAAGTGCCCGACCGGACCCTGCTGAGCGCCACCCCCGCCCGGGTCACCCTGACCCCCCTCAAGGAGACCAGCCCGTGAACGACTTCCAGATGACCCGGACCCTCGACGAGAACGCCGCCGAGGCCGCACTGCGCACCGATGTGCTGAGCGGACTGACCCGCTTCCCCAAGAAGCTGCCGCCGAAGTGGTTCTACGACGCCCGGGGCAGCGAGCTGTTCGAGGAGATCACCCGGCTGCCCGAGTACTACCCGACGCGTGCCGAGCGGGAGATCCTGCTGGAGCGGGCCCAGGAGATCGCTTCGGTGTCCGGGGCGCGCACGCTGGTGGAGCTGGGTTCGGGTTCCTCGGAGAAGACCCGGCACCTGATCGAGGCGATGCCCGCACTGGAGACGTACGTCCCGGTGGACGTGAGCGAGAGCGCGCTGACCGGCGCGGCCGAGTCGCTGCTGGCCGAGCATCCGCGGCTGCGGGTGCACGCGCTGCTGGCGGACTTCACCCGGCCGCTGCGGCTGCCGGAGTCGGCCGGGCCCCGGCTGGTGGTGTTCCTGGGCGGCACCATCGGGAACCTGCTGCCGCCCGAGCGGGCGGTGTTCCTGGCGTCCGTACGGGCCATGCTCTCGCCCGGCGACGCCCTGCTGATGGGCACGGACCTGGTGAAGGACGAGGCCGTGCTGGTGGCGGCGTACGACGACGCCCGGGGGGTGACGGCGGAGTTCAACAAGAACGTGCTCGCGGTGATCGACCGGGAGCTGGGGGCGGATTTCCACACCGCCGACTTCGCGCACGTGGCGGTGTGGAACCGGGAGCACGAGTGGATCGAGATGCGGCTGAGGGCGCGCGAGGCGGTGACGGTGAAGGTCCGGGCGCTGGACCTGGTGGTGCCGTTCGAGGCGGGTGAGGAGATCCTGACGGAGATCTCCGCGAAGTTCCGTCAGGAGGGGGTGCGCAAGGAACTGGCCGAGGCCGGGCTGGAGTTGACCCAGTGGTGGACGGACTCGGCGGGACGGTTCGCACTGTCCCTGTCCGTGGCGGACGGGATGGTCACCGGCTCGGCCGGCTGATGCGGCACGGGTGAGGGGCGCTGCTGTGCGGGTACGCCCGCCAGCAGGTCCCGCCCGCCCCGCGACCACGGCTCCCGCTCGCGGCCCGGCTCCCGCGCCCGGTCGCCTTCCCGGTCGCGGCCGCGGTCCGGCTCGGCTTCGTCGAGTACGGCCAGCCGGGCCGCCGCGGCGAGTTCCCGCCGGTCCGGATGGCGGTCCGGCGGGATCCGCGGGAGCAGCCACACCTCGGCGCGCACCCCGCGGGCGCGGGCGATCCGCCACAGGGAGGCGGTCAGCGGGTCGTCCCCGACGAAGGCGGGCGCCCCGGCGACCTCCCCGTCAGCCAGCCGGTAGTGCAGCCGCACCGGCTGTACGGGAACCCCCGCGTCGAGCGCCGCCTGGAAGGCGGCCCGCCGGAAGGGCCCCTGTGCGCGCCCGCACCAGGTGGAGCCCTCGGGAAAGACGGTGACCCGGTCCCCGGCCAGCAGGGCCCGGGTGACGGTCGCGACGGTTTCGGGCAGGGCCCGGATCCGGTCGCGCTCGATGAACAGGGTCCCCGCCCGGGCGGCGAGGGCGCCGAGCACCGGCCAGGCCCCGATCTCGCTCTTGGCCAGCATCCGGGACGGCAGGACGGCCGTGACCAGCGGGATGTCCAGCCAGGAGATGTGGTTGGCGACGATCAGGCGGCCCCCTTCCCCGCCGGGGGCGCCGTGCACGGTGATCCGTATCCCCAGGGCCCGCAGGAGCACGGCCGACCAGGCCCTGATCAGGGCGCGGCGGGGGCGGACGGGGAGCATCCGCACCGGTGCCGCGGACGGGACGGCGAGCAGGAACAGGGCGAGGGCGGTGGCGAGCCGGAGCACCGCCGTCGGGATCCCCGCGGCCCGTCCCGGGTGGTCCGCGCAGGCCTGCGGGGTACAGGGCGCCGTGGGCAGCCAGACGCTCATGCGCCCGGGGTGAGCGAGAGGAAGTGGTTCAGGTAGCGCGGGTTGGTCCGGCGCAGGGAGAGCAGTACGTACAGGTCGGCGCAGCCGAACGCGGCGTCGAGGGCGGGCTCGCCGCAGACCCAGGCGCCCAGCCTCAGGTAGCCGCGCAGCAGCGGCGGGAGCTCCATGCGTCCGGGGACGGTGACGCCCTCGGGGCTCCAGGGGAGGTGGGGGGTGACCCGGTACTCCTGCGGGGCGAGGTTGCGGGCCAGGACGGTCTCGCGGGTCGCGGCGGCCAGCACCCCGCCGTCGGCCAGCGGGATCGAGCAGCAGCCGGCCAGCCAGTTGTGGCCGGAGCGCTCCATGTAGCGGGCGAGCCCGGCCCAGATCAGGGCGATGACGGCGCCGTTGCGGTGGTCGGGGTGGACGCAGGAGCGGCCGACCTCGACGAGGTCGGGGCGGATCGGGGCGAGGGCGGAGAGGTCGAACTCGCCCTCGGAGTAGAGGCGGCCGGCGACGGCGGCGCGTTCGGGCGGGAGCAGCCGGTAGGTGCCGACGACCTGCCCGCTCTCCTCGTCGAGGACGAGGAGGTGGTCGCAGAAGGCGTCGAAGGAGTCGGTGTCCAGGCCCGGCTCGGGGCCGTCGAGGCGGGCGCCGAGCTCACCGGCGAAGACCTGGTGGCGCAGGCGCTGGGCGGCGCGCACCTCGTCCTCGTCACGCGCGAGGCGGACCGCGTACCGGGGGGTGGCCTGGGCGGGCGGTGCGAGGGGGGAGGGTGCGGGGGTTACGAGGGGGGAGGGTGCGAGGGGGGACGGGGACAGGGGTGCGATGGTCATGGCTGCTCCTGATCCGGGCACGTGGAGCCGGGCCGCAGGTGGGCGGGCCCGGCTCCTTTACTTCTTCCGTGACCGGCTGGATTCGACATGACCGCTCAGCGGCACTTGGATGTGCGGACGCTGAACTCAGCGGACCGGGGTTCCGGCGTACGGGTGTCAGCGGTCGGAGCTGAGGACCCTGCTGACCGTGTCCGAGGCCGTCTTCGCCGCCGCCGCGGCGTCCTGTCCGTTCAGGACGGCCGTCATGTACGCCTTGATGGGGTTCTTGGCCTCCACCTCGGCCCAGCGGGCGGACTTGGGGGTGGCCCGGCCCTGGGCGGCGCCGGGGGCCATGGCGGCGGCTCCGTCGTTGCCGGCGACGACGTGCGCGAGGGTGGTCTTGTTGGGGACGTAGCTCATCGTGCGGGCGAGTTCGGTCTGCCACTTCTCGCTGACCAGCGCCGTGATCAGGTCGACGGCGTGGGCGCGCTGCCGCGCCTTCTCCGGGATGATCAGGTCGGAGCCGCCGGTGAAGACGGCACCGGGCTTCTCGGGCGTCTTGCCGGGTATGGGGAAGAAGCCGAGCTTGCCCTTGAGGGCGGGGTTGGCGGCCTCGATCTGGGCGGCCTGCCCGGGCGGGGCGATGATCTGGGCGACCTGGCCGCGGGCGAAGACCTCGGACTGCGGGGGCGTCTCCTCGTCGGCGCCCTTGGGGCCGTCGCCGAGGCCCTGGAGCTGCTTGTAGAAGTCCATTCCGGCGAGGGCCTTCGCGTCGTCGAGGGTGCCGACCCACTGGCCGCTGGTCTCCACGGCGAGGTCGCCGCCCTCGTCCCAGATGAACCCGGCGAGGACGTACCAGTTCTGGCCGGGCAGGTAGATGCCCTGCTGGTCGCCCTTGTCGAGCTTCTGGGTGTCGGCGATCCACTCCTGGCGGGTCTTGGGCGGGGTCTTGATCCCGGCGCCCGCGAACAGGTCCTTGTTGTAGATGACCACCCGGTTGGCGGCGTACCACGGGACTCCGTACTGGGCCCCGTTGACGCTTCCGGGGTCGGAGAGACCCTTGAGCCAGTCCTTGCTGCCCCATTCGCGCAGGCCCTCCAGGGTGAGCTCGGAGAGGCCGCCGGTCTCCACGTACTGGGCGACCTGGGTGTTGCCGACCTCGATGACGTCGGCGTTCTCCCCGCCCTTGCCCGCGAGGACGGCGTTGACCTTGCCGCCGATGCCCTTCCACTCCTGGATCTTCACGTCGAGGTCGATACCGGGGTGCTGCTTCTCGAAGTCGGCGGTGAACTTCGCGATGAAGTCGTCGGAGGCGCTGCCCTTCATCAGCCAGAGGGTCACCTTCTCGGAGCCGCCGCCCGAGCCGGCCGACTGGCCGCCGCAGCCGGTCAGTGCGGCAGCCGCCGCGAGGGCCGTACACACGGCGAGGAAGCGCATCTTCACGAGGGTCACGGGGGTCACCTTCTGGGGATGGATCTCAGATGGCTTGAAATTGGCATAGACCAATGGGTGGGTCAACCCCCTTTCACCCGGGATTGTTCACGCAAAGTTCGCGGACCCGGCCTTACTGGGGCACCGTGGAACAAGGCAACAGCGACGACTGGCGGGAGACCCCCATGTCCAACCACACCTACCGGGTGACCGAGATCGTCGGCACCTCCCACGAGGGCATCGATCAGGCCATCCGGAACGGTCTGACCCGCGCGGGCCAGACCCTCCGGAACCTGGACTGGTTCGAGGTCACGCAGATGCGCGGGCACATCGAGAACGGGCAGATCGCGCACTACCAGGTAGGGCTGAAGGTGGGCTTCCGTCTCGACGGCGAGGACTGACGGGCGCGGGATCACGGGCCGACGGCAACGGCCGCGCGGGCGACGCGGACGCGGCGGACCGAACCGGGCCGGGGCGACGCCGACGCGGGCGCGGCGGGCCGGGGGCGGGGGGGGGGGCCCCCGCCCCCCCCCCCCCCCCCCCCCCCCCCCCCCCCCCCCCCCCCCCCCCCCCCCCCCCCCCCCCCCCCGCCCCCCCCCCCCCCCCCACCAACACCAAACAAAACACAAAAAA
>NZ_JBGWAB010000079.1:0-35803 GCF_041862025.1 Streptomyces sp. AB3(2024) | reverse complement strand
GTGGCGGCCGCCGCCGTCGGCCTCGCCGGCGGCCCGCACCCGCTCGGCCCGCACCCCGGCACGCACGGCTCGGCCGGCTGGCCCGGCCCGGAACAGGCCCTGGACCGGCTGCTGGTGGCCGGGGAACTGGCCCGGCTGCCGTCGGCGCAGCGGCACGTGCTGTGGCTGGCGTTCTACGCCGACCTCAGCCAGAGCCAGATCGCCGCCCGCACCGGGCTCCCGCTGGGCACCGTCAAGAGCCACATGCGGCGGGCGCTGCGCGTCCTGCGGCAGGCGCTGGACCCCGACCGGCCCCCTGCCCCGGTCCCGGCCCGGCTGCCAGCGCCGCGATGACGGCGACGCCCGAACGCAGCCCGAACAGCCGCTCGGTGCGCGGCTGCGGATGCGGCCCGTCCCAGCCGGGCCCGGCCAGCAGCAGCGCCGACTGACCGCGCGCCCCGGGCGGCCCCCACGCGATGCCGGCCACCGAACGGGCCAGGGCCCGGTCCGCCGTCGCTCGGGACTGCGACCAGAGCACGGCCGCACAGGGCCCCGTACGCCGTACCGCGTCCCGCAGCGCCTCGGCGGGCAGGGCCGGGCCGAACATCCGTACCGGCACGCCCAGTTCCCCGAGCGCGGCGGCCAGTGCCTCGATCGGCAGGCTGTGCAGTTCCCCGGGCGCGCAGGCGAGGAGCACCGGGGGCGCGTGCGACCGCTCGGGGGCGGGACGCACCCGGTGCAGGGCCGCGGAGACGTGCCAGGACAGCAGGTGCTCCACCTCGACGTACCGCTCCCCCGCCGAGGCCCATTTGCGGCCCACGGCGTGCAGGGTCGGCGCGATGATCTCCTCCCACGCGGTGACCGGGCCGTGTTCCGCGACGGCGGCCTCCAGCAGGTCCGCCACCGCCGGCGCGTCCAGGCGTACGGCGGCCCGCGCGAGCCCCCTGGCCTCCGGCCGCACCTCCCCGAGGGGGAGGGCCCCGGGCCCGCCCGGCGTCACGGCCGCCGCCCCCTCCCCCGCGCGGGTGGCGGGTGCTTCGCCGAGCGCGGCCCGCGCCGCCTCGGACGGGGGCACGCCCCGAGCGGTGAGCCGGCACATCTCGTCGAGGCGGGCGATGTCCTCGGGGGTCCAGCGGCGGTGCCGGCCGTCCTCGCGGCGGGCCGGGCCGATGGCGTAGCGGCGTTCCCAGGAGCGCAGGGTGGTCGGCGAAACCCCCAGGCGGCGGGCGACGGCGCCCGTGCTCAGGGCGGGTTCGGGGGGCGGCGGCACGGGGGCCGGCACGGGGTCCACCCGGCTCACGATACGGTGCCGGGCCGCCCCTGGCGGAAGCGGCCGAGGCCGTCGGCGAGGTCCACGACGGGGTCCGGGTAGTCGAAGCGGGCCCGTTCCAGGCCGGGCAGCCGCCAGGGCTCGTGGACGCGGGGCGCGGGCAGGCCGGCGAGTTCGGGCACCCAGCGGTGGACGTAGCGGCCCTCGGGGTCGTAGCGCAGGCCCTGGCGGACGGGGTTGAGGACCCGGTTGGGGCGGGTGTCGGTGCCGGTGCCGGCCACCCACTGCCAGTTGAGCTGGTTGTTGGCCACGTCCCCGTCGACGAGGAGGTCCATGAAGTGGCGGGCGCCGGTGCGCCAGTCCACGTAGAGGGTCTTGGCGAGGAAGCTGGCGGCCAGCAGGCGGCCCCGGTTGTGCATCCAGCCCTCGTGGCACAGCTGGCGCATGGCCGCGTCGACGACGGGGTAGCCGGTGCGGCCGTCCTTCCAGGCCTGGAGCTCCTCCTCGGCGTCGGGGCCGGTGCGCCAGCGGTCCTGGCGGGCCCGGTAGTCCTCGGCCGCGGTCTCGGGGCGGGCGGCGAGGACCTGGTGGTGGAAGTCGCGCCAGCACAGCTGGCGGACGAAGGCCTCGGCTCCGGGGCCGCCGGCGGCGCGGGCGCGGTGGACGGCCTCGGTGGGCGAGAGGGTGCCGAAGTGCAGGTGCGGGGAGAGCTTCGAGGTGGCGTCGCCGGCGAGGTCGTCGTGGGTGTCCTCGTAGCGGGTGATGCCCGAGCGCAGCCAGTTGGTCAGCAGCCGGCGGGCCTCGGTCTCGCCGCCGCGGGCGAGGCCCGGGGAGGTGCCGGTGACGGCGGAGCGGCGGGGCAGCGGCTCGGAGCCGAGGTCTTCGGGGACCCGTACGGTGCGGGGCGCGGGCTCCGCCGGCCTGAGGGGCAGTTCCGTCCAGCGGCGCAGGTAGGGCGTGAAGACGGCGAAGTGGTCGGCTCCGGAGCCGGAGGGCAGCACCGCCCCCGGGGCCACCGCGGTGACCACGGTGTCGTGGACGTAGAGCCGTCGGCCCTGGGCTTCGAGGGCCTCGCGCAGGCGTTCCTCGCGGGCGTGGGCGTAGCCGCTGACCCCGGCGGCCATGTGCACCTCGTCGGCGTCTGCCTCCTGGACCAGGGCGCAGACCTCGGCGACGACGTCCCCGGAGCGCAGTAGGAGGCGGCCTCCTCTGTCGCGCAGGGCGGCGTCGAGGTCGGCGAGGCAGTCGGCGAGGAAGGCGAGCCGGTTGGGCGCGGCGAAGGCGGAGTCCTCGATGGCGCGGTCGCGGACGAAGAGCGGGACGACCCGGTCGCCGCAGGAGAGGGCGGCCCGCAGGGGTGGATGGTCGTGCAGGCGCAGGTCGGACGTGTACAGGACCACGGCGGTGTTCATGCTCTCGGCTCCGCGTCAGGGCTGTGGGCATCGGTTGTCGGGGGTTCTTCGGCGCGGGGGCCCGTTCCGGATGCGGGGGCGGGGGGTGGAGCGGACCCGGGAGCGGGGGACGGCGCGGGCCCGGATCCCGATGCGGCCCGTTCGGCGGCGCCGGCGATGTTGCGGGCCATGCCGCCGAAGACGACGGCGTGGAAGGGGGACACGCTCCACCAGTACAGGTGTCCGAGCAGCCCGTGCGGGTGGAACAGGGCCCGCTGCCGGTACAGGGCGCGCGGCGGGGCGGGGTCCGTGGAGGGGCCGGGGTCCGCGGAAGGGCTGGAGGCGCGGGGGTCGGCGTACAGCTCCAGCCAGGCCAGCCCCGGCAGGCGCATCTCGGCGCGCAGGCGCAGCAGACGGCCCGCTTCGATCTCCTCGACCCGCCAGAAGTCGAGGGAGTCGCCCACCCGCAGCCGGGCGGCGTCGCGGCGCCCGCGCCGGATGCCGACTCCTCCGACGAGCCGGTCCAGCCAGCCCCGTACGGCCCAGGCCAGGGGGAAGGAGTACCAGCCGTTCTCCCCGCCGATGCCCTCCACCACCCGCCACAGCGCGTCCGGCGGGGCGTCGACGGGCAGTTCCCGCTCGTCGGTGTAGAGGCTGCCGCCCGCCCAGTCGGGGTCGGTGGGCAGCGGGTCGCTGGGCGCGCCGGGCAGGGAGGCGGAGGACCAGCGGGTGGTGACCTTGGCCTCGCGCACCCGTTGGAGGGCCAGCGCGAGGGCCCGGTCGAAGCCGATCGGGGAGCCGGGCGGGTCGGGGACGTACGCGGCGATGTCGTGCTCGTCGCAGACCACCTCGTGGCGCAGGGATTCGGCGAGCGGCCGGGCGAGCGAGCGCGGGACGGGGGTGACGAGGCCGATCCAGTGGCTGGAGAGCCGCGGCGTGAGCATGGGGACGCGCACGATGAGCCGTCGGGGCAGCCGCGCCACGGCGGCGTAGCGGCGCATCATCTCCTCGTACGTGACCACGTCCGGTCCGCCGATGTCGAAGGAGCGGCTGACCTCGGGGGGCATGGCGGCGCTGCCGACGAGGTAGCGCAGGACGTCGCGGACGGCGATGGGCTGGATGCGGGTGCCGACCCAGCTGGGGGTGACCATGACGGGCAGCCGCTCGGTGAGGTAGCGCAGCATCTCGAAGGAGGCGGAGCCCGAGCCGATGATGACGGCGGCGCGCAGGACGGTGGTGGGCACCCCGGAGGCGAGGAGGATCTCACCGACCTCGGCGCGCGAGCGCAGGTGCGGGGAGAGCGCTTCGCGGGGGACGTCCGCGGGGACGAGGCCGCCGAGGTAGACGATCCGGCGGACTCCGGCCGCGCGGGCCTCTTCGGCGAAGATCCGGGCGGCGGCGCGGTCGCGGTCCTCGAAGCCGTGGCCGGTGCCGAGGGCGTGGACGAGGTAGTAGGCGACGTCGATGCCGCGCAGGGCCGCCGCCAGCGAGGCGGGGTCGGTGACGTCCCCGCGCACCACTTCGGCGCGGCCGACCCAGGGGTGGTCGCGCAGCCGCTCCGGGGAACGGGCCAGGCAGCGGACGCGGTGTCCGGTGTCGAGGAGTTCGGGCACCAGGCGGCCGCCGATGTAGCCGGTGGCCCCGGTGACCAGGCAGTGCGGGCCTGTCATGGGCTGTCTCCGCTCGTCGTTCCCCCGCCTTCGGCCGCCCCCGGGCCCCTGACGGGCCCGTAGGGGATTCGGGCGGACCGGCGCTTTCGGATGCGGCGGGGCCCGGCCCCGGCGGGGCCCTCCCGGACGGTGACGCCTCACGGTGAGGCGTCGGTGACGCTTCGGCGTTCCGGGGGCGGCGTGTACGGGACCCAGCCTGCCTTCCCCCGTACGGTTTCGCCCCACGACACATCCGACACCCCCTCCGGCTCCGAAGTGAGCGTGAAGGAGGGAGCGAGATGACCGAGCGAGGACGACCGCGCACGGCCGTGATCGGCGGGGGCGTGTCCGGGCTGACGGCGGCGTACGTGCTGGCCAGGAGCCATGCGGTGACCCTGTACGAGGCCGACGACCGGCTGGGCGGGCATGCCCACACCCATCCGGTGAAGGGCCCCGACGGCCTGGTCCGGGGTGTCGATTCCGGTTTCATCGTCCACAACGACCGCACCTACCCGCACCTGCTGCGGCTCTTCGGCGAGCTGGGAGTGGCCACCCGTCCCACGACCATGAGCCTGTCGGTGCACTGCGAGGGCTGTGGGCTGGAGTACGCGGGGGCGCGCGGGCCGAGGGGGTTGTTCGCCCGGCCCGGGAGCGCGCTGCGGCCCGCCTACCTGCGGATGCTGGCCCAGGTGCCGGTCTTCCACCGGCGGGCCCGGCGGCTGCTGGCCACGCCGCCCGGGGCCGGACCGGAGCCGACGCTGGGCGAGTTCCTGGAACGGGGCGGCTTCGGAGCGTACTTCACCGGGCACTTCGCGATCCCGCTGGTGGCCTCGGTGTGGTCCTGCCCGCCGGGCGGGGCGCTCGCGCATCCGGCCCGCTACCTGTTCCGGTTCCTCTCCCACCACGGCATGCTGTCGGTCGGCGGCTCGCCGCGCTGGCGTACGGTCGAGGGCGGTTCGGCGCGGTACGTGGAGCGGGTCCGCGAGGCGCTGGGTCCGGGCGCGGTCCGCAGCGGCGTCCGGGTGCGGTCCCTGGCCCGCACCCCGGGCGGGGTCTGGCTCACCACCGCCGACGGGGCGTCGGCCGCGTACGACTCGGTGGTGGTCGCCGTCCACGCCGACCAGGCGCTGCGCATGCTGGCCGATCCCACCGAGGCCGAGCTGGCGGTGCTCGGGGCCTTCCGCTACTCCCGCAACCGCACGGTGCTGCACACCGACGACTCCGTGCTGCCGCGCGCGGCGGGGGCGCGGGGCTGCTGGAACTACCGGCTGTCCGGCTGTCGGCCGGCCGGGGAGGCTCCGGTGCAGGTCAGCTACGACATGGACCGGCTCCAGGGGCTGGCGGCCCCGGAACCGTACGTGGTCACGCTGAACGCCGGGACCGGGCGGGTGCGGCCGGAGCGGGTGGTGGCGGAGATGGACTACGAACACCCGCTGTACACGCCGGATTCGGTGGCGGCGCAGCGGCGGCTGCCCGAGCTGTCGGGGCCGGTGACGGCCTTCGCGGGGGCGTACCACGGCTGGGGTTTCCACGAGGACGGCTGCCGTTCGGGCGTGGCGGCCGCCGCCGCGCTGGGGGTGGAGTGGTGACGGGCGGGCCGCGCGCGCCCCGGGCGGCGGGCGGCGCGCTGTACGAGGCCGACGTCCGGCACGTGCGCACCGGCGGGCACCGCTACGCCCTGCGCCACCGCACCTTCCTGTGGCTCGTGGACCTGGACGCGCTGCCCGTGCTGCCCCCGCCGCTGCGGGCGCTGGCCCGGTTCGACGCGCGGGACCACTTCGGCGGCGGCCTCCCCTCGATCCGGGCCGGCCTGGACGGCTTCCTCGCGGCGCGCGGGGCGGCTCTGCCGCCGGGGTCGAGGGTGCTGATGCTGGCGCACGCCCGGGTGTTCGGGTACGTCTTCAACCCGCTCTCGGTGTACTGGTGCCACGGCCCGGACGGGGCGCTGCGGCAGATCGTCGCCGAGGTGCACAACACGTACGGGGAGCGGCACTGCTACCTCCTGGGCCCGGAGGCCGCCCAGGAGGCCCGCGTCCCCAAGGAGTTCCACGTCTCCCCCTTCCTGGAGGTGGACGGGGACTACCGGATGCGACTGCCCGAGCCGGGCGAACGCCTCGACCTGACCGTCCGGCTGGCGGGCGGGGCCGACGGCGCCCGGCTGACGGCGACCGTGCGCGGCCGGCGCCGCCGCGCGGGTGCGCGCGGCCTGCTGCGCGCCCTGGTGCGCCGTCCCTGGCCCACGGCCGCGGTGGCGGTGGGCATCCGTTTCCACGGCGTCCGGCTGTGGCTGCGCGGGCTGCCCGTGCTGCCGCGGCCCCGCCACGTACCCCAGGAGGGTGTGAAGTGACGCTGACGACGCTTCCGGAGGTGCCGCCGTGTTCCCGGACGAGGGCGGCCGTGGGCCGGATGATCATCCGCCGGGCGCTGGACCGGCTCCCGCTCCAGGTGAAGATGGGGCCCGAGGGACTTCTGGGGCAGGGGGGTCCGGCGATGGCGGTCCACGACCCGGCCGCCTTCGAACGCCGGATCACCGCCGAGGGGCTGATCGGGTTCGGCGAGTCGTACGTCGCCGGGGAGTGGGACGCCCGCGATCCCGTCGCGGTGCTGACCGTCCTGGCCGGGCACGTCTCCGCGCTGGTCCCGGCTCCGCTCCAGCGGCTGCGGGGGCTGTGGGCCGCCCGGCAGCCGGTGGAGCGGCGCAACACGCGGGCCGGTTCCCGCACCAACATCGAGTGGCACTACGACCTGTCCAACGACCTGTTCGCCCAGTTCCTCGACCCGACGATGACGTACTCCTCGGCGGTGTTCCGCGCCCTGCCCGCCACGGCGGCCGAGCTCCCCGCCGCCCAGCACCGGAAGATCGACATGCTGCTGGACCTGGCCGGTGTGGGCCCGGACACCCGGCTGCTGGAGATCGGCACGGGCTGGGGCGAACTCGCGCTCCGGGCGGCCCGGCGCGGGGCCCGCGTGGTGACCCTGACGCTCTCGGGGGAGCAGCGGGAGCTCGCGCTGCGGCGGATCGCGGCGGCGGGTGTCGCGGACCGGGTGGAGGTGCGGCTGTGCGACTACCGCGACGCGCACGGCTGGTACGACGCCATCGTCAGCGTGGAGATGATCGAGGCGGTCGGCGTCGAGTACTGGCCGGTGTACTTCCGTGCGCTGGACCGCCTGCTGGAGCCGGGTGGTCGGGTGGCGCTCCAGGCGATCACCATGCCGCACGAGCGGATGCTGGCCACGAAGGACACGTACACCTGGATCCAGAAGTACATCTTCCCCGGCGGGATGCTGCCCTCGGTGCGGGCGGTGGAGGAAATGGCGCGGGCGCACACCGGGCTGCGGGTCGTACGGTGCGAGGGTTACGGGGCCCACTACGCGCAGACCCTGCGGCTGTGGCGGGAACGGTTCGCGGAGCGCTCCGAGCGGGTGGCGGAACTCGGCTTCGACGAGCGCTTCCGGCGGATGTGGACCTTCTACCTCGCCTACTGCGAGGCCGGGTTCGCCTCCGGGTACCTGGACGTCCACCAGTTCCTGCTCACGGGCGGGGAAGGCGGCGGACGGTGAACTGGGGTCCCTTCGGGGTCAACCTGGCCGTGGCGGCGGGCGCGGCCCTGGGCGTCATGCTGCTCGCGTTCGCGGTGGGGGTGCTGGGGGGCGTCCACCGGGTCGTGGACGTGGCGTGGGGCCTGGGCTTCGCCGCCGTCGCGGTGGCCACGTACGGGATGTCGGGCGGGGGCGGCGGGCGCGGACTGCTGCTGACGGCGCTCACGGTGGTGTGGGGGCTGCGGCTGGCCGGGCACATCGCGTGGCGGGGGCGGGGGCGCGGGGAGGACCCCCGGTACGAGCGGATGCTGGCGCGGGCCCCGGGGAACCGGAACCTCTACGCCCTGCGGATGGTGTACCTGTTGCAGGCGGCGCTGGTGTGGCTGGTGTCGCTGCCGGTGCAGGCGGGTGCGTACGTCGAGGGCGGGGCGGGCGGCCCGGGCCTGCCGGCCGGCCTCGCGGTGGCGGGGAGCGTGCTGTGGCTCTGCGGGATCGCCTTCGAGGCGGTGGGCGACCACCAGCTGGCCCGGTTCACCGCGGATCCCGCGAACCGGGGCCGGATCATGGACCGGGGGCTGTGGTCGTGGACCCGGCATCCGAACTACTTCGGCGACTTCTGCGTCTGGTGGGGTCTCTTCCTGATCGCGTGCGGGTCGGCGCAGGCGGCCGCGGTGTCCCTCGTGTCCCCGCTGGTGATGTCGTACCTGCTGATCGCGGGAAGCGGGAAGCGGCTGCTGGAGCGTCACATGGCCGACCGGCCGGGCTACGCCGCGTACCGGGCCCGCACGAGCGGGTTCCTGCCGTGGCCGCCGAAGCGGGGGTGACGTCCGGGATCACGGTCGCGCCGGAAAGGGGTGATCCCGGGCCATTGGTACAGTCCTGCCATGGCGGTGGACGAACTCGACACCCTGATCCTGCGCCTGCTGATCGAGCAGCCGCGCACCAGCGTCCGCGAGTACGCCCGGATCCTCGGGGTGGCCCGCGGCACCCTCCAGGCCCGGCTGGACCGGCTGGAGCGGACCGGGGTGATCACCGGAACCGGCCCCGCGCTCTCGCCCGCCGCACTGGGCCACCCCGTCCTGGCCTTCGTGCACATCGAGGTCACCCAGGGGCACCTGGACGAGGTCGGCGACGCGCTCGCCGCCGTCCCGGAGATCATCGAGGCGTTCTCGATCACCGGTGGCGGGGACCTGCTGACCCGCGTGGCGGCCCGGGACAACGCCCATCTGGAGGACGTGATCCAGCGGCTGATCCGGCTGCCGGGGGTGGTCCGCACCCGTACCGAGGTGGCCCTGCGCGAGCGGGTGGCCCACCGGCTGCTGCCGCTGGTGGAGTCCGTGGGCCGGGAGGCGGCGGGACGAGCGGCCCGCAAACTCTGACAAGATGGCCTGGACAGGTACGCGACGGACAGTACGGGCGGAACGGATGATCTCCGTCATATTCGATCTCGATGGCACCCTCGTGGACAGCGAGCCGAACTACTACGAGTCGGGCCGCCTCACCCTGGAGCGTCACGGGGTCCCCGATTTCACCTGGGAGCAGCACGCCCGCTTCATCGGTATCGGCACCCTGGAGACACTGGAGATCCTCAAGGGACGCCACGGGCTCGACGCCCCGGTGGAGCAGCTGCTCGCGGAGCAGAACGCCGCCTACCTGGAGCTGGCCCGTGCCCGTACCGAGACCTTCCCGGAGATGCGGAGGTTCGTGGAGCTGCTGCACGCGCGGGGCGTACCGATGGCGGTGGCCTCCGGCTCCTCGCGCGAGGCGATCGACGCGGTACTGGCGGGCACCGGGCTGGACTCACTGCTGACCACGGTGGTCTCGGCCGAGGAGGTCGCGCGGGGCAAGCCCGCTCCGGACGTGTTCCAGGAGGCGGCCCGCCGGCTCGGCGCCGCGCCGGCCGACTGCGTGGTCGTGGAGGACGCGGCGCCGGGCGCCCTGGCCGCGCACGCCGCCGGCATGGACTGCCTGGCGATCCCCTACGTTCCGGACACCGCCGCCGATCCGGCCTTCGCCGGCGCGGGCCTGCTCTTCGCGGGCGGGCAGCGGGAGTTCAGCGCGGAGAAGGCCCACGCGTGGCTGCTCTCCCGCACGTCCGCCTGAGCCCCTCCCCCGCCCTCCCGGACCCCGGCTCCGGGGTCGAAAAACGGCCTGAACTGCCCCAGGGAACTGCCCCCTCGGCCCGCCCGCCGCTCCTACGCTCGGGCCCTCGGCGGCGGGAGAGCACGCCGCCCGGACCAGGAGAGGGCTCGATGGAAATGAACCGGAACAAACTGGCGGCCGGCGGCGCCGCGGTCGTGATGGCGGCGGGGATCGCGATGACCTCGGTCGGCACGGCGAACGCGGCTCCGGGCGGTGCGCGCATCACCTCCGTGGAGCAGCTGCACCAGAACCTCGCGCGGGCGGTGGAGCGGGAGCAGGCCCTCGGACTCCAGGGCACCCTCGGCGACCCCGTCGGGCGTGAGGTCCTGGCGTCGAGCGACGCCGTCGACGGCTGACGGGACGGGTGAGCACCGTGGGAAGCGACCAGAGGGCGACGGCACCGGCGACGGCACCGGCGACCTGGTGCCCGAGCGGCGAGGCCCGGGCCCCCGAGTCCGTGGTCCTCGGCGTGCGTTCGGCGGCCGACGGCCAGGTGGTCTACCTCGCCGATCCGGTCCCGGCGTCCGAGGTGCTCGGCACCCTTCCCGAGGGGATCGAGCCGACCCGGGTCCTGCGCTTCGCCTCGCACTGCGTCTCCGCCTGCGCCAACCGGCGGGGCGACGACTGCTCCCTGGTGGAGCGGGTACTGACCCTGCCCTCGGCCACGACGGACACCCGTGTGGTCCCGCGGTGCCACCTGCGTACGCGGTGCCAGTGGTGGCAGCAGTCCGGGGTGGCCGCCTGCCACCGCTGCCCGGCCGTCACCACGGCCACCTTCCGGGAGGACGAACTCGCCACCCTGGTGGCGGACCCGTCCACGACACCGGAGCAACTGGCCGCCTGGATAGCGGATTCCGCCTGACCTCCGGCGCACCCGGAACGGCACGGCGGCGCACCGCGCGTGACCCGATGTGACGCCCCCGTGCGGCGGCGACGTTCCCCCGCCGCCGCACGGGGGCTTCGCGCGTCACGCCCCGTTCCGGCATCGGAGACGGGGCGTCCAGATGGCGAGACACCATTGACCCGTCGTCGGCCGGGTGGCTACGTTCTGCCGCATGTTGCGTTCAGCCCTCCTCACCACGCGCGGTCACATCGACCTGTTGCGGGTGGCCTCCGCCGCGTGTCGTCGCGGCCGCTGACGCCCTTTCACCCCCCTTCCGCGTCACGAGCGCCCCGCGCTCGGCCGCCGCGCACCCCGGACTTCCCCGCCGCACCGGTCCCGTAGCCCTGCCCGGCCCTGCCCGGCTCAGCCCTGCCCGGCCCTGCCCGGCCCAGCCCTGCCCGGCCCAGCCCTGCCCTGCCCGACCCAGTCCGCCGCACCGGCGGGCGGCCGGGGACGGGCGCCCGGGCCGGGGGGTGCGCGCGCCTCCCCCGACACTCCCCTTCCGTGGAGCCCCGATGAGCATCGGCCATGCGCCGCCCGACATGTCCCCCGTAGCGGGATCCCTTCCGGACGAGCCGTCCCCCGCCGGGGACAGCGCCGCCACCTCCCCCGCGCTCGTCCCCGTCACCCCGTCCTCGGCGCGCCGCAGGTCCGTGCCCCGCTGGGCGCGCCGGACCGCCGGACCGCTGCTCCTGCTCGCGCTGTGGCAGCTGGCCGGCACCTTCGGGGTGCTGCCCGCCGACGCCCTCGCCCCGCCGGCGAGGATCGCCGCCGCCGGCGCCGGCCTGATCGGGGACGGGACCCTGCCGGCCGCGATGGGGATCTCCCTGCAGCGCGTGGCGATCGGGCTGCTGATCGGCGGGACGGCGGGCACGGCGCTCGCCCTGCTGTCCGGGCTGTCGCGGCTCGGCGAGGACCTGATCGACGCGAGCGTGCAGATGCTGCGCACCGTCCCCTGGGTCGGTCTCATCCCGCTGTTCATCATCTGGATGGGCATCGGCGAGGCCCCCAAGGTCGCGCTGATCGCACTGGGCACCGCCTTCCACCTCTACCTCAACGTGTACGCGGGGATCCGCGGCGTGGACGAGCAACTCATCGAGGCGGGCGGGTCCCTGGGGCTCGGCCGGTGGGGACTGGTCCGGCACGTGGTGCTGCCGGGCGCGCTGCCCGGGTTCATGACCGGGCTGCGCTACTCGCTCGCCACGGCCTGGCTGGCCCTCGTCTTCGGGGAGTCCATCAACGCCGACGCCGGCATCGGGTTCCTGATGAACCAGGCGCGCGAGTTCTTCCGTACCGACGTGATCGTCGTCTGCCTCGTCGTCTACGCCTTCCTCGGCCTCACCGCCGACCTCGTCGTCCGCGCTCTCGAAAGGCTGCTTCTGCAATGGCGACCGACCTTCACGGGACAGTGATCCCGCGGACCGCCGTGAGCGTGCGGGCCCTGACCCGCTCCTTTGACGGGCGGGCCGTCATCGACGGGCTCGATCTGACCCTGCGGGTTGCGGAGTTCACGGTACTGCTGGGGCGCAGCGGCTGCGGGAAGTCGACCCTGCTGCGGATCCTGGCCGGCCTGGACCGGGAGATCGAGGGCGAGGTACTGGTGCCGCAGCGGCGGGCGGTGGCCTTCCAGGCGCCCCGGCTGATGCCGTGGAAGCGGGTCTGGCGCAACGTACTGCTCGGGCTGCCGGGCCGGCCCGAACGGGAGCGGGCCGAAAGGGCCTTGGCCGAGGTGGGTCTGGAGCACCTGGTCGACGCCTGGCCCAAGACCCTGTCGGGCGGCGAGGCGCAGCGGGCCTCGCTGGCCCGCGCCCTGGTGCGCGAGCCCGATCTGCTGCTGCTGGACGAGCCGTTCGGCGCGCTGGACGCGCTGACCCGCATCAAGGCACAGCGGCTGGTGGCCGAACTGTGGCAGCGGCGCGGCTGCGCGGTGCTGCTGGTCACGCACGACGTGGACGAGGCCGTGCTGCTGGCCGACCGGGTACTGGTGATGGACGAGGGCCGGATCGCCTGTGACGTCCGGGTCTCGCTGGACCGGCCGCGTTCGGCCGGTGATCCGGGGTGCGCGGACCTGCGGGCCCGGCTGCTCACCGAACTCGGCGTCGGCTGACCGCCGCACCCGCCCCTCCCCTCTCCTCCCCTCCTCCACCACTGGCACCCTCCCCCGCCCACCCTGCGCATGCCCGCGCACCACAGACCGAAGAGAACCGACATGAGACGCGCCTCCCTGTCCCTGCCCCTGCCCCTGCCCCTGTCCCTGCTCGCCGCCCTGGTCCCGCTGTCGCTGGTCCTGACCGCCTGCGGCGGCAGCTCCGCCGCGGACAGCGGCGCGGCCCTCGCCGACGGCGTGGCCGGGGGCGGAGCGAAGGTCACCCTCAACGTCGGCGACCAGAAGGGCGGCGCCGAGTCCCTGCTGCGGGCGGCCGGCGAACTGGAGCACGTGGACTACACCATCAAGTGGTCCACCTTCACCTCCGGCCCGCCGCTGCTGGAGGCGGTCAACGCCAAGGCCGTCGACATCGGCGGGGTGGGCAACACCCCGCCGGTCTTCGCCGCCGCCGCCAAGTCGAAGATCGCCGTGGTGGGCGCCACCCACGGCTCCTCGGCGGGCGAGGCCGTGCTCGTACCGAAGGACTCCCCCCTCCAGAGCCCGGCCGACCTGCGTGGCAAGAAGATCGCTGTGGCGCAGGGCAGTTCGGCGCACTTCCAGCTGATCTCCGCCCTCCAGAAGGCCGGCCTGGCGCCCTCCGACGTGCAGATCACCCTGCTCCAGCCGGCGGACGCGCTCGCCGCCTTCAACAGCGGCAAGGTGGACGCGTGGGCGGTCTGGGACCCGTACACCTCCCAGGTTCTGCGCACCGGGGCGCGGGTGCTCACCACCGGCGAGGGCGTCGTCAACGGCCTCGGCTTCCAGGTCGCGGCTCCGGCGGCGCTGGAGGACCCGTCCAAGAGCAAGGCCGTCGCGGACTACCTCCAGCGGCTCCAGCGCGCCCAGGACTGGGTGTTCAAGCATCCGCAGGAGTGGGCGAAGGTGTGGGCGAAGGAGACGGGCCTGCCGTACGAGGTCGCCTTCGACGCCGTCAAGCGCAGCAGCGGCACCCGGGTCACGGTCGCCGTGGACGACGCGGCCGTGGCCTCCGAGCAGAAGATCGCCGACACCTTCACCGAGCTCAGGCTGATCCCCGGCAAGGTCGTCTTCAAGGACTTCGTCGACACCCGGTTCAACCGTGACCTGCCGCCTTCCACCACCGAGCCGCGCACGTACGGAAAGGACACCTGATGACCGTCCGCCTGCACTGGTTCCTGCCGACCGGCGGGGACGGACGCACCCTGGTCGACCGGCACGCGTACGCCCACAACAAGGACGCGGCCGGGGTGCGCGCCCCGGATGTCGAGTACCTCGCCCAGATCGCCAAGGCGGCCGAGCGGCTCGGCTTCGAGGCGGTGCTGACCCCGACCGGGACCTGGTGCGAGGACGCCTGGCTGACCACGGTGGCCCTCGCGCAGCACACCGAGCGGCTGAAGTTCCTGGTCGCCTTCCGGCCGGGGGTGATCTCGCCGACGCTCGCCGCGCAGATGGCGGCGACGTACCAGCGGATCACGCGGGGGCGGCTGCTGCTGAACGTGGTGACGGGCGGGGACTCGTCCGAGCAGCGGCGGTTCGGGGACCACCTCGACCACGACCGCCGCTACGAGCGCACCGCCGAGTTCCTGTCGGTCGTCCGGGGGGTCTGGGGCGGGCTGCCGTACGACTTCCACGGCGAGCACTACCGGATCGACGGCGGGCTCACGGCACTGCCGCCCGACCCGCTCCCGGAGATCTTCTTCGGCGGGTCCTCGGCGGCGGCCGGGCCCGTCGCCGCCGAGCACGCCGATGTGTACCTGACATGGGGCGAACCGCCGCAGCAGGTGAAGGAGAAGATCGACTGGATTCGTTCGCTGGCCGAGGAGCGGGGGCGCACGGTGCGGTTCGGCATCCGGCTGCACACCATTTCGCGGGATTCCGCGAAGGAGGCGTGGGGGGCGGCCGACCGGCTGCTGGGGGACCTGTCCGACGAGGACATCGCCACCGCGCAGTCGCTGCTGGGCGTGAGCGAGTCGGTCGGGCAGCAGCGGATGCTGGCCCTGCACGGCGGCTCGCGGGACGGTCTGGAGATCTCACCCAACCTGTGGGCGGGCGTCGGCCTGGTCCGGGGCGGCGCGGGTACGGCCCTCGTGGGCAGCCACGGGGACGTGGCCGACCGGATCGAGGAGTACCACGCGCTCGGGATCGAGCACTTCGTCCTGTCGGGGTACCCGCACCTGGAAGAGGCGTACCGGTTCGGCGAGGGGGTCGCTCCGGAACTGTCGGCGCGGGGCCTGCTGGCGGGCGGGGAAGAGCGGGGGGCCGCCCCGAGTTAGTAGAACCGTGAACGAAATGGTGCGGGGCGCGGCAGAGGTGGACGTGGTGGTCGTCGGGGCCGGACAGGCGGGCCTGTCCGGCGCGTACCACCTGGCCAGGGCGGGGATCGAGCACGTGGTCCTGGACCACGCCCCGCGGCCGGGCGGCGCCTGGCAGTTCCGCTGGCCCTCGCTCACCTACGGCAAGGTCCACGGGATGCACGCCCTGCCCGGCATGGAACTGGTCGGCGCCGATCCACTGCGGCCCTCGTCCGAGGTGATCGGCGCGTACTTCGCGGCGTACGAGGAGCGCTTCGGCCTGCGCGTCCGCCGGCCCGTGGACGTGAAGGCGGTGCGTGACGCCGGCGACGGCCCGGCCGGCCGGCTGCTCGTCGAATCGACGGCGGGCACCTGGTCGGCGCGGGCGCTGGTCAACGCCACCGGCACCTGGGACCGGCCGTTCTGGCCGCGCTACCCGGGCCAGGAACTGTTCCGGGGCCGACAGCTGCACACCGCCAACTACCCCGGGCCCCAGGAGTTCGCCGGGGCCCGCGTCATCGTGGTCGGCGGCGGCACCTCGGCGGTGCAGCACCTGCTGGAGATCGCCGAGGTGGCGGCGGAGACCACATGGGTCACGCGCCGGCCCCCCGTGTTCCGCGAGGGGACCTTCGGGGAAGCCGAGGGCCGGGCGGCGGTGGCACTGGTGGAGGAACGCGTCCGGCGCGGGCTGCCCCCGCAGAGCGTGGTCAGTGTGACCGGCCTGCCCCTCAACGACGCCGTCCGGGCGGGGATCGCCTCCGGGGTCCTGGAGCGACGGCCCGTCTTCGACCACCTGACCGCCTCCGGGGCCGCCTGGGTGGACGGCAGCCTGGTGGAGGCCGACGTGATCCTCTGGGCCACCGGCTTCCGTGCCGCCGTCGACCATCTGGCCCCGCTGCGGCTGCGCGAGCCGGGCGGCGGCATCCGGGTCGAGGGCACCAGGGCCGTACGGGACGAGCGCGTCCACCTGGTGGGCTACGGCCCGTCGGCCTCGACGATCGGCGCCAACCGTGCGGGCGCCACCGCCGTCCGCGAGATCCGCCGCCTGCTGGACCGGGAGCCGGCCGGCCCGCGGGTCGGCGGCGCCGGGTGAGGAGCCGTGCGGCTGCGCGGGACGCAGGCCGCACCGGGGCCCCGCGCCCCGGTGCTCAGGACCCCCGGGGCGCGGGCGCTCCCGCCGCCGCCCGGAGACGGTTGAACTCCGCCACGTGCTTCTTGTGCTCCTCGTAGGTGGTCGAGAAGCGGGTGTCGCCCGGCTTCACCGTGACGAAGAACAGCCAGTCGCCGGGGGTCGGCGCGACCGCCGCCGCCATGGCGCGCAGTCCGGGGCTGTCGATCGGAGTGGGGGGCAGGCCCTGGCGTTCGTAGGTGTTGAACGGGTGGTCGATCCGGGTGTCGCTCAGCTTGGTGTCGAGGGTGCTGCGGTTGAGCGCGTAGTTGAGGGTGGAGTCCATCTGGAGCGGCATCGACTTCGCCAGCCGGTTGTGCACGACGCGCGCGACCTTGCCCATGTCCGCCGGGGTCTGGACCTCCGCCTCGATGATGCTGGCGAGGGTGGCCGTCTGGTACGGGGTCATCCCGTGCACCTTGCCGCCGTCGGCGACGGCCTTCGTGGCGAGGTTCCGGTTCGCCGTCTCCACCATGGACGCGAGCAGCGCGGTCGGGGTGGACTTCGAGGTCACCGGGTACGTGGCTGGGAAGAGGTAGCCCTCCGGGTTGCCCTTGGCCTCCGCCGGCAGGGCCAGTGCGGCCGCGGCGGCGGCCTTCTTCGTGGCGCCGGCCGGGAGCCGGAGCTCGCGGTCGATGGCGGCGTAGACCTGCGGGGCCCGCCAGCCTTCGGGGATCAGCAACGGGCGCGGCTTCTCGGGCGGTTCCTCGCGGGGCAGCAGCGGGATCAGAACGGCTGCCCCGAGCCCGAGCAGCATGCCGAGGAAGAGCGCCAGGCGGCCCCGGCGGGTCAGCCGGGAGCGGCGTGGCGGCGGCCGGTACTCATCATGCATACGGGCACGCTAGACCGCATACCGCACTCTTTACGGCATTACCCACCCAAACAAGTCATATGATCACACGTTCACCGGAGCCGGCATCGGCTCCCCCGACAGTCCCCGGCCCACTCCTTCGGCCGTGCCCGCGGTCGCGCTTTCGATCATGCCTTCAGACCTGCCCGCGCCCGTGCCCGTGCCCTTGGCAGGCTCGCGCGCTCCGGGCGCCGCCTGTGCCGCGTCGCGGTCCCGGCGGACCAGCGCGGCGTAGCGGCCTCCGGCCCCCAGCAGTTCCTCGTGCGTGCCGCGCTCGGCGATCCGGCCGGCGTCCAGGACCACGATCTGGTCGGCGTCCCGGACGGTGGAGAGCCGGTGCGCGATGGTGATGGTGGTGCGCCCCCGGGAGAGGTTGTCGATGGCCCGCTGCACGGCGTGCTCGGTGCGGGTGTCGAGGGCGCTGGTCGCCTCGTCGAGGATGAGCACCGGCGGATCGCGCAGGATCGTACGGGCGATGGCCAGCCGCTGCTTCTCACCTCCGGAGAAGCGGTAGCCGCGCTCGCCGACCAGGGTGTCGTACCCGTCGGGCAGGGACTCGATGTGGTCGTGGATCTGGGCCGCCCGCGCCGCCTCGGCGATCTCCTCGTCGGTGGCGTCCGGTTTGGCGAAGCGCAGGTTGTCCCCCACGGAGGCGTGGAAGAGGTAGGTCTCCTGGGAGACCACGCCTATGGAGCGGGCCAGCGAGTCGAAGTCGAGGTCGCGCACGTCCACCCCGTCGAGGGCGACCCGGCCGCCGGTCACGTCGTAGAGCCGGGGCACCAGGTAGCTGAGGGTGCTCTTGCCCGAGCCGGTCGGGCCCACCACGGCGAGGGAGCCGCCGGCCGGGACGGTGATGTCGATGCCGGTGAGGGTCGGGCCGTCCTTGGCCTCGTAGGAGAAGTGCACGTCCTCCAGACGGATCTCACCCTTCGCCCGGTCCAGCCTCACGGGAGCCTCGCGCTCGGTGATGTCCACCGACAGGTCGAGGTACTCGAAGATCCGGGCGAACAGCGCCAGCGAGGTCTGGATCTGCACACCTGTCGACAGGAGGCTCACGGCGGGCCGGAACAGGCCCTGCTGGAGCGTGACGAAGGCGACGAGGGTGCCGACGGAGAGCGAGGGCGCACCGGTCTGCATGGCGATGCCCGCGGCCCAGTAGATGAGCGCGGGCATGGCGGCCATGACGATGCCGATGGTCGACATCCGCCAGCGCCCGGCCATGCTGGAGCGCACCTCCAGCCCGACGAGCTTCTCGGACTCCTCGGAGAAGGCCTTGGTCAGGGAGTCGGACCGGCCCATGGTGCGGCCGAGGAGAATGCCGCTCACGGAGAGGGATTCGGTGACAATGGCCGCCATGGCCGCCATCTGCTTCTGACGCTGCGTGGTGATCTTCTTGCGCTCGCGGCCCACGCGGCGGCTGATCCACACGAAGAGCGGCAGCAGGAGCAGGGAGACCAGCGTGAGCCGCCAGTCGAGCGCGAGCATGGCGACGATCGAGGCGATGACGGCGGTCAGGTTCGACACGAGCGAGGTCGCCGTCGAGGTGACCGTCGCCTGCATGCCGCCGATGTCGTTGGCTATCCGGGACTGCACCTCGCCGGTGCGGGTGCGGGTGAAGAAGGCCAGCGGCATCCGCTGGAGCTGGGCGTAGACGGCGGTGCGCAGGTCGTGCATGACGCGCTGGCCGACGGTGGTGGAGATCAGGGTCTGGAGCACACCGAACACGCTGGTGACGACGGCCGTGAGGATCATGCCCAGCGCGAGCAGGCTCAACAGGCCCGTACGCCCCTCGGGGATCGCGACGTCCAGGATCGCCTTGAGCAGGAACGGCGAGGCGACGCCGACCAGTGAGGAGGCGCCGACCAGGGCGCCGACCACGGCCAGGCGCCCGCGGTAGGGGCGGAAGAGGCCGAGGATCCGCCGCAGCTCGCGAGGCCGGTCCGCCGGAGCCGGACGGGTGGGGTCGAGGGATTCGTTCGATGGGGTCCACTTCGGTTCTTCGGGGCGCATGGGCCTCCTTCTGACGAGACTCCGATGAGCATAGCTCATTGTTACCTATACTCACAATGAATCCGGTCCTGGTACTGTTTCCCAGTATGAGCACCGGTTCCGAGACCGACATCCGCGGCTCCGCCGCCGACCCCACCCCCGACTCCACCGACGGCGTACTCGCCGAGCAGCTGCTGCGCCTCACGCGGCGGCTCCACCGCATCCAGAAGCGCCACATGGAGCCGCTCGGGATCACCCCGGCCCAGGGCCGGCTGCTGCGGCTCGTCGCGCACTACGGGGGTGACCGGCCGCCCCGCATGGCCGATCTGGCCGCGCGCCTGGAGGTCGTGCCCCGCGCCGTGACCACCCTCGTGGACGGCCTGGAGGCGGCCGACTGCGTGCGCCGCGCGCCCGACCCGGCCAACCGCCGCGTCATCCGGATCGAGCTCACCGAAACCGGTCGCGCCACGCTGCGCCGTCTGCGCAGCGCGCGGACCGACGCCGCAGAGGAGATCCTGGCTCCGTTGACCGCGCCACAGCGCGAGGTGCTCGGCGGCCTGTTGAACGCGCTGGCCGACGCCCCGGCCCGGGGCGGCTGCTGAGCCGGGAGCCACCGGCGCCCGGCTGACGGACGGACCAGGACACGGAGGGGCTCCACATGCCGCTGCTGGAACCGAAGCCGGGCGCGCTGCGCCCGCACAGTCCCGGCGCCCCGGCCCCCGACCGGGTCCCCGACCGCATGGCCCCGGGCACCCCCTCGGTGCTGCGCGCCGAGCTGACCGGGCTGCTCGGCGCCGAGAAGGTGCTCTGGAAGGTCTCCGACCTGGTCCGCTACGCCACGGATGCCTCCCCGTACCGGTTCGTGCCGCAGGTCGTCGTGATCGCCGAGGACATCGACGACATCTCCGCCGTCCTGTCCTACGCGCACGGCAGACAGCGCGAGGTGGTCTTCCGCGCCGCCGGAACCTCGCTCAACGGCCAGGCCCAGGGCGAGGACATCCTCGTCGACGTCCGCCGCCACTGGGCCGGGATCGAGGTCCTGGACGACGGCCGCCGCGCCCGCATCGGGCCCGGCACCACCGTCCTGCGGGCCAACGCCGCCCTGGCCCGGCACGGCCGGATCCTGGGGCCCGACCCGGCCAGCGCCATCGCCTGCACCCTCGGCGGAGTGGTCGCCAACAACGCCTCCGGCATGACGGCGGGGACCACGAGGAACTCGTACCGCACCCTCTCCTCCCTCACCCTCGTGCTGCCGACCGGAACCGTCGTCGACACCGCCGACCCGCTCGCGGACGAGGAGCTGGCCCGCGCCGAGCCGGCCCTGTGCCACGGGCTGATGGAGATCAAGCGGGAGATCGAGGCCGACCCGGACCTCGTCGCCCGGATCCGTGCCAAGTACGAGATCAAGAACACCACCGGCTACCGGCTCGACGCCTACCTCGACGGCACCACCCCCGTGGAGGTCCTGCGCGGCCTGATGGTCGGCTCCGAAGGCACCCTCGGCTTCATCTCCGAGGTCGTCTTCGACACCCTCCCCCTGGACCGCGAGCTCACCACCGGCCTGCTCTTCTTCCCCTCCCTGCCCGCCGCCGCCGCGGCCGTACCGCTGTTCAACGCGGCCGGGGCCCTCGCCGTGGAGCTGATGGACGGCAACACCCTGCGCGCCTGCGTCAGCGTCGCCGGCGTGCCCGCCGACTGGGCGGAGCTGCCCAAGGACACGGCAGCGCTGCTGGTGGAGTTCCGTGCCCCGGACGCGGCGGGCCGCGCGGAGCACGAGCGCCGCGCGGCCGGGGTGCTGGCCGGACTGGAGCTGGTGGCCCCCGTCGCCTCCGTCACGAACACCTTCACCTGCGATCCCTCGGTCGTCTCCGGCTACTGGAAGGCACGCAAGGCCTTCGTCACCGCCGTCGGCGGGGCCCGCGCACCCGGCACCACCCTGATCACCGAGGACTTCGCGGTCCCCCCGTCCCGGCTCGCCGAGGCCTGCGAGGCGCTCCTCGCGCTCCAGGCGGAGCACGGGTTCGACGCGGCCGTCGCGGGTCACGCCGCCCACGGCAACCTGCACTTCCTGCTCGCCTTCGACGCCTCGGTGCCCGCCGACGTCGACCGGTACGCGGCCTTCATGGAAGCCTTCTGCCGGCTCACGGTCGAACGCTTCGACGGCTCGCTGAAGGCCGAGCACTCCACGGGCCGCAACATGGCCCCCTTCCTCGAACTCGAATGGGGACCGCGGGCCACCGACCTGATGTGGCGCACCAAGCGGCTCCTCGACCCGGACCTCGTCCTCGCCCCGCGCATCCTCCTCGACCGCGACCCCCGGGCCCATCTGCGCGGACTGAAGACGATCCCGCGCATCGAGGCCGTGGCGGACCCCTGCATCGAGTGCGGCTTCTGCGAACCGGTCTGCCCCAGCGAGCACCTGACGACCACTCCGCGCCAGCGGATCGTGCTGCGCCGCGAGATGATGCGGCAGCCGCCCGGCTCCCCCGTCCTCGACGGCCTGCTCGACTCCTACGGCCACGACGCCGTCGACACCTGCGCGGGCGACTCCACCTGTGCCCTCGCCTGCCCCGTCGGCATCGACACCGGCGCGCTGATGAAGGACTTCCGCCACCTGCGGCACAGCCCGCGCGAGGAACGCGCCGCCGCCCTGGCCGCCCGGCGGTTCCGGACCGTCGAGGCGGCCGCGCGGCTGGCCGTGGCCGCCGCCGACAAGATCACCTCCACGGTCGGGGACCGCCCCCTGACCGTGGCGACGGAGGCCGCGCGCAAGGCCGTACGCCCCGACCTGGTACCGCTCTGGCTGCCGCAGATCCCCGGCGCCGCCGCCCGCGGACTGCCCACGACCCGGCGGGTGGGCGCGGCCGCGGTCTACTACCCGGCCTGCGTCAACCGCATCTTCGGCGGGCCCGCGGGCGATCCCGGGCCCTCCCTGCCGGAAGCGGTGGTGGCCGTGTCGGAGCGGGCCGGGAAGCCGGTCTGGATCCCCCGCGACGTCACCGGCACCTGCTGCGCGACGATCTGGAACTCCAAGGGGTACGAGGAGGGCAACCGGGTGATGGCCAACCGGATCGTGGAGGCCGCCTGGGGCTGGACGGCCGGCGGCCGGCTGCCCCTGGTGGTCGACGCCTCCTCCTGCACCCTGGGCATCGCGCACGAGGTGGTCCCGTACCTGACCGAGGACAACCGGGCCCTGCACGCGGAACTGCGGGTCGTCGACTCCGTCGTCTGGGCGGCCCACGAACTGCTGCCACGGCTGAAGGTACTGCGCACGGTCGGGTCCGCCGTCCTCCACCCCACCTGTTCGATGCGCCATCTGGGTGACGAGGCCGAACTGCGCGTGGTGGCCGAGGCATGCGCCGACGAGGTGGTCGTCCCGGACGACGCGGGCTGCTGCGCCTTCGCCGGCGACCGGGGGATGCTGCACCCGGAGCTGACGGAATCGGCGACGGCCCGCGAGGCCGCGGAGGTGACGGCCCGGCAGTTCGACGCGCACCTGTCGGCGAACCGCATGTGCGAGGTGGGAATGGACCGGGCCACGGGGCGGAGCTACTCCTCGGCGCTGCTCGCGCTGGAGCGTGCCACGCGCCCCTGAACGCGCCCGGCGCGGGCGGCGGGCCGCACCGGAAGCCGGGCGTCCCGTTCCCCGGCGACACGCGCGGGGCGCACCCCCACCCGCCGGAAAATCGATTGCCGGGGCCGGTCCGGGAAGACGAACCTTGCGGGGTTCGGCCTACCCGACCAGTCATGGGGCGTCATGCAGATCAGCGATCTTCCGTATCCGGATCCCGGAGTGCCGGACGCCCGTACCGGCCCGAGGTTCCTGCTGTGGCTGGGCCGGGGGCAACTCGGCGGCCAGGCCCGTAGCCTGGCCTGGGGGCTCCTCCACTTCGGCGGCGTCGCCGGGCTGCCGTACGCCGTGGGCCTCGGCGTGGACGCGGTCGTGCGCCGCGACGGCGGCGGACTGCTCCGCGTCGGCGCGCTGCTCCTGCTGCTCGGCATCGCCATCTCGCTCGGCGACGCGATGCTGCACCGCACCGCCGTCACCAACTGGATCACGGCGGCCGCGCGGGTCCAGCAGCTGCTGGCCCGCAAGACCGCAGAACTGGGCTCCGCCCTGACCCGCCGGGTCGCGGCGGGCGAAGTGGTGTCCGTTTCGACGGGTGACGTCGAGAAAATCGGATGGTTCGTCGAGGCCGTCTCCCGGTTCCTCGCCGCCGCCTTGACCGTCGCCGCGATCTGCGTCGGCCTCCTCTTCTACGCGCCCGCGATCGGCGTGGTCGTCGCCGTGGGCGTCCCGGTGCTCGCCCTGTCCGTCCTGCCGTTGCTGCCGCGCGCCACACGGCGCGCGGACGTCCAGCGCGAGAAGGCGGGCAAGGCCACCGAGCTGGCCTCCGACACCGTCGCCGGCCTGCGCGTCCTACGGGGCATCGGCGGCGAGGAACTGTTCCTCGGGCGCTACCGGGAGGCCTCGCAGGAGGTCCGCAGGGCCGCCGTGCGCAGTGCCCGGATGTGGGCGCTGATCGCGGCCGTGCAGGTGCTGCTCCCGGGCGCCCTGATGATCACGGTGGTCTGCTACGGGGCCGTGCTCGTGACGGACGGACGGCTGGCGGTGGGCGAACTCGTGGCGGCCTTCAGCGCGGTGGCCACGATGCTGTACCCGCTGCGGCACTTCCAGGAGATCGCGATGGCCTACTCCTTCTCCCGGCCCTCCGCCGCGCGGGCGGCGCGGGTGCTGTCGCTGACGCGCACCGGGGACGGGGGCCCGGCCGGCTCCGGCCCGGCGGGGCCCGTACGGGCCCCGGCTCCGGGCGGGGACCTGTACGACGCCGAGACGGGGGTGCTGGCCCCGGCCGGTGCCTTCACGGCGGTGGTGTGCGGGGACCCTGACCTGGCGGGCCGGCTCGCGGAGCGGCTGGGGGGTCATCCGACGGACTCCGTCACCGGGGCGCGCTCCGCGCTGCTCGGCGGGGTCGCGCTGGACGAGCTCGCGCTGGACACGGCCCGCGAGCTGGTCCTCGTACAGGACAAGGACCCGGTGCTGCTGTCCGGGACGCTGCGCGAGCTGTTCGACGTACCGGCCTCGGGGTCCGTGACGGCGGCGGCCGCTCTGGAGGCCGCGCAGTGCGACGACGTCCTGGACGCGCTGCTGCAGTCGGCCCCCGACACGGTGCGGGACCCGATGGACGCCCGGATCACCGAACGCGGCCGCTCGCTGTCCGGCGGGCAGCGCCAGCGGCTGGCGCTGGCCAGGTCGCTGGTGACCGACCCGGAGGTGCTGGTGCTGGACGAGCCGACCTCGGCGGTGGACTCGCACACCGAGGCGCGGATCGCCGACGGGATCGCGGCCCTGCGGTCCGGGCGCACGACGGTGGTGCTGGCGTCCTCGCCGCTGCTGCTGGACCGCGCCGACCGGGTCGTCCTGGTCCACGGGGGCCGGGCCCTTCCCGCGGGCACGCACCGCGAGCTGCTGCTCGGCGAGCCGCGCTACCGGGCGGTCGTCACCCGCGAGACGGACGAGGAACAGCGGCGCGCCGGGATCGGCCTGGCGGGCCCGGCAGAGGAACTCACAGGGATCGAGGAATCCGCATGATCGGCGTGGCGCCCCCGGAGTACGATCCGGCGGCCCCCGAGACGGCCGCGACCCTGCCCGTGGGCACGTCGGCGACCGTACGGGGCTATGTGCGCGGCCTGCTGCGCCGGCACCGGCGGGCCTTCGCGGTGCTGGTCGGGGTCAACGCGGTGGCGGTGGTCGCGTCGATGGTGGGCCCTTCCCTGCTGGGGCGGGTCGTCGACGAGCTCTCGTCGGGGGCGCGCGAGCTCCATCTGGGGCGCGTGGCGCTGCTGTTCGCGCTGGCGCTGGCCGTCCAGACGTTCTTCGTACGGATGGTGCGGTTGCGCGGGGCGATGCTCGGCGAGGAGATGCTGGCCGATCTGCGCGAGGACTTCCTGGTGCGGTCGGTCGGGCTGCCCCCGGGCGTGCTGGAACGCGCCGGGACGGGCGACCTGCTCTCCCGGATCACCACCGACATCGACCGGCTGGCCAACGCGATGCGCGAGGCCGTGCCGCAGCTGACCATCGGCGTGGTCTGGGCCGGGCTGCTCTACGGGGCGCTCGTGGTCACCGCCCCGCCGCTGGCGCTGGCCGCGCTGGTGGCGCTGCCGGTCCTGGTCGTCGGCTGCCGCTGGTACTTCCGGCGGGCGCCCTCGGCGTACCGCTCGGAGGCGGCCGGGTACGCGGCGGTCTCGGCGGCGCTCACCGAGACGGTGGACGCGGGACGGACCGTGGAGGCGCACCGGCTGGGGCACCGCCGGATCTCGCTGTCGGAGCGGCGGATCAAGGAGTGGACCGCGTGGGAGCGATACACGCTGTACCTGCGGACGGTCCTCTTCCCCGTCGTCAACATCACCTACGTGACGATCCTCGGCGCCGTGCTGATGATCGGCGGGTACTGCGTGCTGCGGGGCTGGATGTCGGTCGGGCAGATGACGACCGGGGCACTGCTGGCGCAGATGATGGTCGACCCCATCGGTCTGATCCTCCGCTGGTACGACGAACTCCAGGTCGCCCAGGTCTCGCTGGCCCGGCTGGTGGGCGTGCGCGAGATCGAGCCGGACGCCGGGGACGGCGCCGTCGCCCCCGGGGGCCGGGAGGTGCGGGCGCAGGAGGTCCGGTTCGGTTACAAGGAGGGCGTGGACGTCCTGCACCGGGTGTCGATGTCCGTGCCGCCGGGCACCCGGATGGCGCTGGTCGGTCCCTCGGGCGCGGGCAAGTCCACCTTGGGCAGGCTGCTGGCGGGCATCTACGCGCCCCGGACGGGTGAGGTCACGCTCGGCGGCGCGAGGCTGTCGCGGATGCCGGCGGAGCGGGTGCGGGAGCACGTGGCGCTGGTCAACCAGGAACACCACGTCTTCGTCGGATCGCTGCGGGACAATCTGCGCCTCGCCCGGTCGGGTGCGGCCGACACCGAACTGTGGGCGGCGCTGGACGCGGTGGACGCGGACGGCTGGGCGCGGGCCCTGGAGGCGGGGCTGGACACCGAGGTGGGGTCCGGCGGGAACGCGCTGACTCCGGCTCAGGCCCAGCAGATCGCGCTGGCCCGGCTGGTGCTGGCCGACCCGCACACGCTGGTGCTGGACGAGGCGACCTCGCTGCTGGACCCGCGGGCCGCCCGGCACCTGGAGCGTTCGCTCGCGCGGGTGCTGGAGGGCCGTACGGTCATCGCGATCGCCCATCGGCTCCACACGGCGCACGACGCGGACGTGATCGCGGTGGTCGAGGCCGGCCGGATCAGTGAGCTGGGCTCGCACGACGAGCTGGTGGCGGCCGATGGGGCGTACGCGGCCCTCTGGCGCTCCTGGCACGGCTGATCCGCCCCGCGGTGTCCGGCTCCCGAGAGCCGGGCCCCGGGGGGGGCACCTGCCGGTCCCGGGCCTGCCTGCGGGGGCGTACGGTCCGGGGCGTACCGGTCTAGATGAAGCCGAGGGCCGCGGCGCCGCCGAAGCCGCCGAGGAGCATGAAGACCGGCATCAGGACCTTGAGCTCCACCCAGCTGCCGGCGCGGAAGCGCATCGCCTTCGGAGGGCCGATCGGGTACCAGCGCTTCCCCGCGATGGGGAGGGGCCACAGGATCGGGCAGCCGGAGACGGTGAGCGCATCGCCGATGTCGTGGACGAGGGCTCCGAGCAGGATCGGCAGGCCGAGCCACAGGTACTCCTGGCCGGGGCCGGTGAAGAGCCAGCCCGCGCCGTTGCCCGGCTGGTCGAGCACTCCGGCCAGGGCCCAGGCGCCCGTGGCGCCGAGCAGCCAGACCAGGACGTCGCTGGACATCCGGGCCGCCCGCCAGAGGAGGCCCTCGACGGCCAGCACCAGGTGGACGAAGAGCAGCGCGAGGACGCCCCAGCGGTCGGCGGTGACCGCGAGCGCGGAGGACCCGGCGCCTATCAGGACCGCCCAGAGCCAGGTGTGGGTCAGGGTGCGGTGGCCCCCGGTGCGGCGGGCGTCTCGCGGGGCGCGGGTGGCCTTGTAGACGGCGTAGGAGATCTTGTCGACCACCTCGCACAGGCCGCGGGAGAGGGGGCCGAAGGCGCGCGAGATCGTCGCCGACTTGTGGTCGAGGTCGGGGGCCAGGGCCGCACCGGCGCATATGAGCGCGCCGACGACCAGTACGGGCCATGGCATCGGGTGCCCGGCTGCGGCCGTCGCCGCGCCCACCCCCAGCCAGGCCGCTGCCCCGGAGAGTGAGTGCGCCGGCCCCATCATGGTCTGTGTCCCGCCCCGGTCGTGTCTGGTCGGGCCCCGTCGAGCGTTTCGGTCGGGCCGCCTCGACGGCACAGCGTACCCGTGACGATCTTCGTCCTGGCGGCCGGTTCCCTCTTCCGGTCGGAAGCCAGGCAAGATGGGGGGTGTGACCCTCATTGATCAGCTCCCGCCGAACGCCGACCCCGACGCCCTCTTCGAGGCTTTCTCCTCGTGGGCGGAGGACCAGGGCATCACCCTGTACCCGGCGCAGGAGGAGGCCCTGATCGAGGTCGTCTCCGGTGCGAACGTGATCCTGTCGACCCCGACCGGCTCGGGCAAGAGCCTCGTGGCGGCGGGCGCCCACTTCACCGCGCTGGCCCAGGACAAGGTGACCTTCTACACCGCCCCGATCAAGGCGCTGGTGTCGGAGAAGTTCTTCGACCTGTGCAAGCTCTTCGGCACCGAGAACGTCGGCATGCTGACCGGCGACGCCTCCGTGAACGCCGACGCCCCGGTGATCTGCTGCACGGCCGAGGTGCTGGCCTCCATCGCCCTGCGCGACGGCAAGTACGCCGACATCGGCCAGGTCGTGATGGACGAGTTCCACTTCTACGCGGAGCCGGACCGCGGCTGGGCCTGGCAGATCCCGCTGCTGGAACTGCCCCAGGCACAGTTCGTCCTGATGTCGGCGACCCTCGGCGACGTGAAGCGCTTCGAGGAGGACCTGACCCGGCGCACCGGCCGTCCGACATCGGTGGTCCGCTCGGCGAGCCGGCCCGTCCCGCTGTCGTACGAGTACGTGACCACGCCGATCACGGACACCATCACGGAACTGCTGGAGACCCGGCAGGCCCCGGTCTACATCGTGCACTTCACGCAGGCCCAGGCGGTCGAGCGGGCGCAGTCGCTGATGAGCATCAACATGTGCACCCGCGAGGAGAAGGACAAGATCGCGGAGCTGATCGGCAACTTCCGTTTCACCACGAAGTTCGGCCAGAACCTCTCCCGCTACGTCCGCCACGGCATCGGCGTGCACCACGCGGGCATGCTGCCCAAGTACCGGCGGCTGGTGGAGAAGCTCGCCCAGGCCGGTCTGCTGAAGGTCATCTGCGGGACCGACACCCTCGGCGTCGGCGTCAACGTCCCGATCCGCACGGTGCTGTTCACGGCACTCACCAAGTACGACGGCAACCGCGTCCGGACGCTGCGCGCCCGCGAGTTCCACCAGATCGCCGGACGCGCGGGCCGGGCCGGCTTCGACACGGCCGGCTTCGTGGTCGCACAGGCGCCCGAGCACGTCATCGAGAACGAGAAGGCCCTCGCGAAGGCGGGCGACGACCCGAAGAAGCGCCGCAAGGTGGTCCGCAAGAAGGCCCCCGAGGGCTTCGTGGCCTGGTCGGACACCACCTTCGAGAAGCTGATCGCCGCCGACCCGGAGCCGCTGACCTCGCGCTTCAAGGTCACCAACATCATGCTGCTGTCGGTCATCGCCCGGCCGGGCGACGCCTTCCAGGCGATGCGCCACCTCCTGGAGGACAACCACGAGCCGCGCAAGGCCCAGTTGCGGCACATCCGGCGGGCCTTCGCGATCTACCGTTCGCTGCTGGACGGCGGCGTGGTGGAGAAACTCGACGCCCCCGACGCCGAGGGCCGCACCATCCGCCTGACCGTCGACCTCCAGCAGGACTTCGCTCTCAACCAGCCGCTGTCCACCTTCGCGCTGGCCTCCTTCGACCTGCTGGACCCGGAGTCCCCTTCCTACGCCCTGGACATGGTCTCGGTCGTCGAGTCCACCCTGGACGACCCGCGCCAGATCCTGGCCGCCCAGCAGAACAAGGAACGCGGTATCGCGGTCGGCGCGATGAAGGCCGACGGGATCGAGTACGAGGAGCGCATGGAGCGCCTCCAGGACGTCACCTATCCGAAGCCCCTGGAAGAACTGCTGCTGCACGCCTACGACGTGTACAGCAAGAGCCACCCGTGGGTCCGCGACCACCCGGTCTCCCCGAAGTCGATCATCCGCGACATGTACGAGCGCGCGATGACCTTCACCGAGTTCACCTCCTTCTACGAGCTGGCCCGCACCGAGGGCATCGTGCTGCGCTACCTGGCGAGCGCGTACAAGGCGCTGGACCACACCATCCCCGACGACCTGAAGTCCGAGGACCTCCAGGACCTCATCGCCTGGCTGGGCGAGCTGGTCCGCCAGGTGGACTCCAGCCTGCTCGACGAGTGGGAGCAGCTGGCGAACCCGGAGGTGGAGACGGCGGAGCAGGCCCAGGAGAAGGCCGACCAGGTCAAGCCGGTCACGGCGAACGCCCGCGCCTTCCGTGTCCTGGTCCGCAACGCGATGTTCCGCCGGGTCGAGCTGGCGGCCCTGGACCACGTCAACGTGCTGGGCGAGCTGGACGCCGAGTCCGGCTGGGACGCCGACGCCTGGGGCGAGGCCATGGACGGCTACTGGGACGAGTACGACGACCTCGGCACCGGCCCCGACGCCCGCGGCCCCAAGCTCCTCCAGATCGAGGAGGACGCCGCCCACGGCCTGTGGCGCGTCCGCCAGACGTTCGCCGACCCGAACGGCGACCATGGCTGGGGCATCAGCGCCGAGGTCGACCTCGCCGCGTCCGACGAGGAGGGCCGGGCCGTCATCCGGGTCA
Source organism: Streptomyces sp. AB3(2024) (assembly GCF_041862025.1). Taxonomy (NCBI): domain Bacteria; kingdom Bacillati; phylum Actinomycetota; class Actinomycetes; order Kitasatosporales; family Streptomycetaceae; genus Streptomyces; species Streptomyces sp. AB3(2024). The sequence goes on along the minus strand of NZ_JBGWAB010000079.1, from coordinate 5,624 downwards.
CCTCGGTCGGCGAGCTCGGGCTGCTCTGACCGAACCCCGCACGCCTCCGGCCGGCGCCCGCGCACCGCGCCGGCCGGAACCGCCGCACCCGACAGTGGAGAGCTGCTGATGACGAACCCCGCCGAGAGACTGGTCGATCTGCTCGACCTGGAGCAGATCGAGGTCAACATCTTCCGGGGCGCCAGCCCCCAGGAATCCCTCCAGCGCGTGTTCGGCGGACAGGTCGCCGGGCAGGCGCTGGTGGCGGCCGGCCGCACCACCGAGAGCGACCGGCCGGTCCACTCCCTGCACGCGTACTTCCTGCGCCCGGGCATCCCCGGGGTGCCCATCGTGTACCAGGTGGAACGGGTGCGCGACGGGCGCTCCTTCACCACGCGCCGGGTCACCGCGGTCCAGCAGGGCAAGACCGTCTTCAATCTGACCGCCTCCTTCCATCACCCGGAGGAGGGCAGCATCGAGCACCAGCTGCCTCCCCGCCTCGACTTCCCCCACCCGGACGCGCTGCCGAAGGTCGTCGACGAGATCCGCGAGCACCTGGGCGCGCTGCCCGAGGCGCTGGAGCGGATGGCCCGCCGTCAGCCCTTCGACATCCGGTACGTGGACCGGCTCCGCTGGACTCCGGAGGAGCTCAAGGACGCCGATCCGCGCAGCGCGGTGTGGATGCGGGCGGTCGGCCCGCTGGGCGACGACCCGCTCGTGCACACCTGCGCCCTCACCTACGCCAGTGACATGACCCTCCTCGACGCCGTGCGCATCCCCGTGGAACCGCTGTGGGGCATGCGCGGTTTCGACATGGCCTCGCTGGACCACGCCATGTGGTTCCACCGGCCCTTTCGCGCGGACGAGTGGTTCCTGTACGACCAGGAGTCGCCCATCGCGCACGGTGGCCGCGGTCTGGCCCGTGGCCGCATCTACGACGTGGAGGGCAGGCTGCTGGTCTCCGTGGTCCAGGAGGGCCTCTTCCGCCCGTACCCGGCCGAGGCGGCCAAGCCGGCCGTGTCCCCGCAGTAGTCCCGCAGGCCCCTCCGCCGGCCTCTCCGCCGACCCTTCCGTCGGCGGTTCCGTCCGTACGCCCGTCACCTCCCCTCCGATCACCTCCGAAGAGCTGAGCGCACATGCCCACCCCGGTCCTCCCCTGCCCCTGCGGGCTGCCCGCCGCCTACCCGGAATGCTGCGGCCGCTTCCACTCGGGCGCCCGGCAGGCTCCCACCGCGGAGCTGCTGATGCGGTCGCGGTTCAGCGCGTTCGCGGTCGGCGACAGCGCCTACCTGATGCGCTCCTGGCACTCCTCGACCCGGCCGGGCCGGCTCGATCTGGATCCCGAGCAGCGCTGGGAGCGGCTGGAGATCCTGGCCACCGAGCGCGGTGGGATGTTCGAGACGGAGGGGTCGGTGGAGTTCCGGGCGCACTACCGGGAGGGCGGGCACACGGGTTCGCTGCGCGAGCACAGCGCCTTCTCCCGCGAGTCGGGCGCCTGGGTCTACGTCGGCCCCCTCTCCCCCGTCGAGTTCGACTGACCGCTCTCCCCGGTCGAGTTCCGCCGGCCCCGCGCCCCGGTCAGGGCGAAGTCGAGGCTGGTGAGGTACCAGTGCACCTCGTCCGGCGGCTCCGCCAGCAGCAGCCGCCCGGCCACGGCGGCCGCGGCCGGGACCTGCGGGTGGCCGTAGGGCGGGGGCGGCGCGAGCGCGGCAAGGACGATCCGTTCCGCCGGATCGGGGACGGCCTGGCGCACCTGCTGTTCGGGGAGTACGGAGGCCAGCACGGCGGCCCGCTCCCACGGATCGGCGGTTCGTCTCAGCAGGAGCCCCACATGCCGTCCGCGCCACCGGCGCGGGCGCAGATCCGCTTTGGCCTCCAACAGCTCCCGGTCCCCCGGGGGCGCGGCCCCGCTCAGCAACCCCGGCTCCCCGGCGGCGAACTCCCTCAGCTCGGCGGCCAGATAGAGCCAGACGACGGCCCGGTAACGGTTGATCCGGTAGCCGACGGGAGTGAGGTGCCCGCAGCGCGCGAGCCGGGTGAAGCGGCTCGGGCCGGTCCCCAGCGTCCGTGCCCCGGCGTCGGCGCCGGCCACGGTCTCGATCCGCTCCCGCAGTGTCCGCGGGTACCCCTCACCCGCCCTGACCCGGTCCAGTTCGGCGCGGGCGAAGCGGGCGGCTCCGCCGGCCGCCCGCGGGCCGGGACGCACCAGCCCCAGCTGGACGGCACGTGCGAACTCGCCCCGGCGCAGACCCAGTTCCCCGGCGGACCGGACCGCGCTCAGCAGCTCCGGCGGCCGCGCGTCGGCCCGCGGCCCGCCCGTGCCCCCGCCTCCGCCGGCGCCCCCGCCGGTGCCCCCGGCAAGCTCCCCGTCGATGCCGCCGTCCCCGTACAGACCGGCCGGCGCCTCCGCGCACGGGCGCACGCCCGGCCGGGCGCCCGCCTTCACGAGCGGCTCCGCACCCACGTCCTCGGGCGCCTCCACCGGCACGCGCTCGGGCGCTCCCGCGCTCATCTTGCCCCGCACGTCCGCGCGCGGCCCGCACGGTTCCCCGCCCACCGGCCCGGACCGCTCCCGCCCGTCCCTGCCGGCCGGCACACGTTCCAGCGCTCGCACCTTCATCACAGTCCTCCCCCGCGAGTGGCGATCACTCTGCGTGAAGACCGTAACCCAGTGTGACGGATCCGCGCGAGGCCTGTGGACAACTCCGCGCCCGGCGCCCGCCGGTCAGCCCCCGGTGATCCGCCGCTCCGCGACCCCCAGGTGCTCCCCGACCCGGTTGACCAGCAGCGTCATCTCATAAGCCACCTGGACGATGTCCGCCTCGGCCGCGCTCAGCGCGCACAGGGAACTGCCCGAACCCGCCGCGACGACGAACAGGAAGCCCTCGTCGTACTCGACCATGGTCTGGCGCACCTCCCCCGCCCTGAAGTGCCGCCCCGACCCCTTGGCCAGGCTCTGCAGCCCCGCCGCGACGGCCGCGAGGTGCTCGGCGTCCTCGCGCGCCAGCCCGGCGCTCGCGGCCGTCACCAGTCCGTCGTTCGACAACACCACCGCATGGCGGACCTGCGGGACCCTGCGCGTCAGATCGTCCAGCAGCCAGTCGAGCTGCTTGTCCAGTGCCATTTCCAGCCCCTCCCCGTTGACGCGGCCGACGTGGCCGCGCCCCACCCCGCTTGGTCGTGCCGCAAGCCTTCCCCACCAGCCCCTTTCCGGCAAGGAGGATGGACCCATGGCACAGAAGATGACTCAAGAGGAGTGGCGTGCGTTCGTTTCGCACTCCACCCGCACCGGAAAGCTGTCCACGGTCCGCGAGGACGGAAGCCCGCACATCGCTCCCATCTGGTTCGTTCTCGATGGTGACGCCTTCGTCTTCAACACCGGCAAGAGCACCGTCAAGGGGCGGAATCTGGCCCGGGACGGCCGGGTCGCCCTCTGCGTGGACGACGACCGGCCGCCCTTCTCCTACGTCGTGCTCCAGGGGCGCGCCGAGATCAGCGAGGACCTGGACGAGATGCTCCCCTGGGCGACACGGATCGGCTCCCGCTACATGGGCGAAGACCGGGGCGAGGCCTTCGGCCGCCGCAACGCCGTCCCCGGCGAACTCCTCGTCCGCGTACGCATCGACAAGGTGATCGCGACGGCCGGCATCGCCGACTGACGTCACACGGGATCGGCCTGCGACCCGACCGAATCGAGCAGCCGGGCGGTATGCACCCGCCCGGCGTACTCGACGAGCCTGATCAGCACTTCCTTCCCCGAATCCTTGTCGCGGGCGTCGCACAGCACCACCGGTGTCCCCTGCTCCAGGTCGAGGGCCCGCGCCACGTCGTTGGTCCCGTAACGCCGCGCGTCGGTGAAGCAGTTGACGGCCACCACGAACGGGATCCGCCGGTGTTCGAAGTAGTCCACGGCCGGGAAGCAGTCCTCCAGCCGCCGGGTGTCGGCGAGGACCACCGCGCCCAGCGCGCCGAGCGCGAGCTCGTCCCACAGGAACCAGAACCGGTCCTGCCCCGGCGTCCCGAACAGGTACAGGGACAGGCCGGACCGGATCGTGATCCGCCCGAAGTCCATGGCCACGGTGGTCGTGGTCTTCTGGTCGACCCCGCCGGTGTCGTCGACCCGCTCGCCGGCCTCGCTCAGCAGCTCTTCGGTCCGCAGCGGCCTGATCTCGCTGACCGCGCCCACGAGCGTGGTCTTGCCGACGCCGAAGCCTCCCGCCACGAGAATCTTCAGAGCGAGCGCGGCCAGTTCCTCGTCCGTCGCGGAACCTCCCCGCCCCGCCGGTCCGTTGTCGTGCAGTCCCATCACAGCGCTCGCAATCCCTCGATGACTTCCCGCAGAATCCGCATCTCCGGCAGCCGGGCGGGCGGCACCGGGCGGCTGACCTTGACGTGCCCCGCCTCCAACAGGTCACCGAGCAGCACCCGCACCACCCCCACGGGCAGGTCCGCGTCGGCGGCGAGTTCGGCCACCGACTGGGTCTCGTCGCGGCAGCGCCCCAGCAACGCCCGGTGCTCCGGGCCGAGCAACGCCTCCTCCCCCGTGCCCTCGGCCGCCGGGTCCACGACGACCAGCGCGATGAGGTCGAAACGCACGCCGTGGGGCCCCGGCTTCGTGCGCCCGCCGGTCAGGGCGTACGGGCGCACGAGCGGGCCCGCCTCGGCGTCGTACCACTGGTCGTCCATGCGCCGGACCGCCGCGCTCACCCTGCGGCCGGCGGGCGGACCGCGGACCGGGGCGGGGCGTACAGGTGCTCGCCGACCCGCTTGACCAGCCGGGCCATCTCGTAGGCGATCAACCCGATGTCGGCACCGGCCGCGCTGAGGACGGCCAGGCAGGAGCCGTCGCCCGCGGCCGCGACGAAGAGGTGGCCCTCGTCCATCTCCACCATCGTCTGGCGCACGCCCCCGGTGCGGAAGTGCCGGCCCGCGCCCTTGGCCAGGCTGTGGAAGCCGGAGGCCACGGCGGCGAGGTGCTCGGCGTCCTCCCGGCTCAGCGCACTGGAGGAGCCCACGGCCAGGCCGTCGTTGGACAGGACGACGGCGTGCCGGACCTCGCGGACCCGCGTCACCAGGTCGTCCAGCAGCCAGTCCAGCTCGCCGGACCGGCGCCCCGGGTCGGCATCGATCCCGCGGCCGGTCCCGTGGCCCGTCCCGCGGTCGATCCCGCGCCCGGCTGTTCCCCGGCCGGTCCCGTAGCCGGTCCCGTAGCCGGGCCCGTAGCCGGCCCCGTGGCCCGTCCCGTGGTGTTCGATCATCACACTTCTCCTTCGCCGCCCTTGTGGGGGCCGCCGTTCGGGTTCGGGTTCGAGGTCTCCTGGGTCCCGCGCGCCCAGCCCGCCCGGAAGGCGGCCATCCGGTCCCGGGCCTGTTCGGGGCTGCGGTCCGGGGGCTCCTCGTCGGTCCTGGCGCCCGGGGTCTGGGCCCCGGAGGCCTCGCGCAGCTGCGGGAGCAGGCTGGCCTGCCGTACCCGGCGCGGCAGTTCGGTGACCGACGCGGCGGTGAGGGCGGGCACGGGCCCCGGGGCGGGGGCGGATACCGGGTGCGTACGGGTACCCGTGCCACCGGGGCCGCCCGGCCGGAGGGGGGCGACCGGAGCGGGGCGCGACCCCTGCGGTCCGGGGGCGCCGGGCGCGGCGGAGGCG
>NZ_JBGWAB010000078.1:0-36144 GCF_041862025.1 Streptomyces sp. AB3(2024) | reverse complement strand
GACACTTCGTTACTCGACATCTCGAAGCGTGGAGGGCGGCCGCCTCACGTGCCCCCGAAAACCATAGATCTCAGCAGGTCGGATGACAGGCGAGGTTAAAGATCAAGCTTACGGCCGAGGACTTGTGGCCAGTCCTCGGATCTGCGCTGGTCTGCTCTATTCGTCGGTACGGCAGATGCCCATACGATCGGGTACCTCTACTGATGTTGGGAGGATCGGAATGCAGGCTTCAGAATTACCCGCTGCGGCGATCAGGGTGCTGACCGGAGGTACGTCGGCGTCGGCGGACCAGACTGCGGCAGTTCGAGAACTGATCTGGGGCCAGCTCGGAAGGAGCGCTCTGGGGTCATCTGCCCTGGCCCGCCTGCATGAGCAGCCCGGCGAGGGATCAGCGGGCATCGTCAGCTCTGTGATCGCCGACGAGTTGCGGGTAGACCCGAAGTTTGCTGAACGGCTGCGCACAGCCCTTCAGCCGCTCTCCACCCCAGCGACGCATGACCCTGCCTACAACATCGCCGCAGGCCCTCCACCGCCGGTTATGCCGCCCAGGCCCCCTGTGTCTCCGCCGCCAGCCGCCCCAGATGCGGCAGAGGTGAGGAAGATCTGGCTTCTGGGGCTCCCGCAGTTCCTCCTGGGCTACGTCATTCTCAGCGTCCTGGGTGGGGGCGGACGGACTGGCAGTCTTGTGTTCCCGCTCATTTCCGGCGGCCTGGCCGCCTACGGAGTCTGGTGCGGTATCCGTCTCCTGCGCCACACCCGCAGCCCACTGCTCATCGCTGGAACAGTGCTTACTGGCCTTGTGCTGATCAGACTGGTCCTCCTTCTGCTAGTCGGCTGAGTTCTCCGTCAGCACAGACCTGATCAGCTACCGGCGATCCAAGTTCGGTGGCAAACAGTCCAGATTCGCTGTCACAGGACATCGCCTTCGTCGAGGGCCGCGTGCTCCGGTCGGGAAAGCCCCCGGTCGCGTCACAGGTAGGCGTCACACGGTGACGCCTGCTGAACGCGAACGCCGCCTCCATGCCCTCGTTCGGCACCGCGGTGAGCACCACCGGCTGTCCGACCGTTTCCGGGTGACGAACGGGGTGTCGCTGGCGTACCAGGTCGCCCCGCACTCCGGGCAGCGGAACCGCGGCCACGGGTGGGGTCGGCCCTCGATCAGGGCCCGGTATGCCTCGCCGCCGGCGTTGATCGCTGCCCAGCGAGCCCGCTGGATCCGCCAGGCCTTCGTACGGCAGGTCGAGCCGCAGTACCGGCGCGATCGCCGGCTGCCCTCGGGCAGCTCGATCGCGCACTGGCTGCACCGCCGGACCTTCCTCCTGGCCATACCTCCAGGATCCTCCCTCCGGCCGTGCGGGTGCACCGCCGACCTCGAAGCCGACGCCGTCACCGTGCGGCGGCTGGGCAGCCCCGAAGTACCTCGCCCAGGCTGCCGAACACGCGATGTGACAACGGCCGCGTCCGGTGCCGGACCAGCCGGGGCCCAACCACGGCCGACCGGCCCGGCACCGGAACGACGACAGCCCCGACGCCGGGCGCGGAGTCAGGGCTGCCACCCACACAAGTCCCGTCGTGGGGGCTTCAGGACAAGTGCACGTGTCGCAATCACCAACGCTTCGCCTGTCGAAAGGTCACTGACATCTACTCTGCGCGGCACTGACATCTACTCTGCGCACGACACAGAGCAAAGCCCCAGGTCAGCGACCTGGGGCTTTCGCGTTGCCTAGACCTTCCTAATGGTCCCGTGCCAGATCCGTGCCAGATGCGGACCCGGAAGCCTTGGCCCTCATGACGCGCACTCGCGCATCGATCCCCGCTGCGACTTCCTGCTGCCGTTCCAGATTGGAACCTTCTTCCGAGCCTTCTTCCACTGAGGGCCTTGAGCTCGTCTCGGACTGCCCCGGGTTCGGCGAGGCAGTTGCCCAGGACAGTTGAGCCGCCCGGCGACGCACCCCGTGGGACGGCCGCGGCCGCGGCCCCCCGGAACTCCGTTCAGAAGGCGCTCAGCGCGTCGCGGGTGTTGGTGCGGTACAGGCCGACCTTCGGGTTGGCGACGCTGCCCGGCTTGGCCAGCGGGAGGCTGACGCCGTCCGCGTTCGGCATGTGCTCCTTGTCGGCCAGGACGTTGACCTCGTCGGCCACGGGGCCATTGCCACCCGACGGGTTGAGGTCCACGGCCGCGTACGCAGTGCCGCCGGGGTGCACCGGGTACGCCGGGGCGCCGCCCAGTCCACCGGGGGCAGTGGCCTGGAGACCGAGCGCGCCGCCCTTGGCGCTGAAGCCGACGGTGGGGAAGTAGTCCAGACCGCAGGAGGTGGAACCGTTGTTGGTCACGGTGATGACGCGGACGGTGGCCGGAGTGCCCTTCGGGGAAGTGACCTTGACGGTCAGGTTGCGCGCCGAGCAGGGGTGGGTGTAGGCGTAGGAGTCACCGGTGGTGTCCCCCGTGCCCTTGCCGCCCGAACCGGCCTTCGCCGGGGTGACGGTGACCGTGCCGGTTCCGGTGACCTTGCCTGCGGATGGGGTGGCAGAGGCGCCCTCCCCGGACGGCGTCCCGGTCCCGCTCGAAACCGGCTTGTCCCCGCTCTTGGTCGCGGCGGGGTTCGCGGTCGGACCGCCGGCGCTGTCCGAGCCGCCGCAGGCGGTCAGGGCCAGAGCGAGGCCGGCGGTGGCGGTGGCCAGGGCAGCGGTGCGGAGTCGGTAGGTGCGCATGGGGAACTCTCCGTGTCGATGCTGTCGTCAGACGGAGGCTTCCGCTTCCCGCCTGACGAGACGTTGGGTGAGGCTGCTGTTCCGGTCGGCTGCTGCCGCAGGCGGCCAAGGGCGATCGGTGGGGCGGGTGGGGGCCCTCCCGTTGCGACCGCCGAATCCGCCCGCCGATCCGATCGGCGGACCGACGGGCTGATGACGCAACTGTGGGGCGGGTTTTGTCCCAGTGGCGTCTGGACCGGGATAGTAGAAACCCTGGAACGCTCCCGACCCCTCTCACCTGGGCGATCGGGTGAGCCTGGAACGTGCTTCCGGGACGAGGGGGAGGGTGGAATGGCCACGGAGACGGAGCGGTTCGCGGAGCTGATGCGCGGATTCAAAGAGCGCTCGGGGCGCAGCTACGGCACGCTCGCGAAGCGTCTGCACTCCAGCAACTCGACGCTGCACCGCTATTGCAGCGGCGCGGCTGTGCCCACGGACTACGCCCCGGTGGAGCGGTTCGCCCGAGTCTGCGGTGCCTCGGCCGACGAACTGCTCGCGCTGCACCGGCAGTGGCTGCTGGCGCTGGTGGAGCGGCGTCGGGGGGTGACGGAGGGGCAGGCCTCGGCGTCGGGGGCGGCGAACTCCGCGGCGCCGCGGGGCGGTGACGCCGCGCCGGAGGTGTCGCCTGCATCGGCGGTGGTGGTGGCCGGGGAGGCTTCGGAGGTCCGGCCGCGGGCGGAGACCGACCCCGCACCGGCCCCAGCGCCCGCAGCCGGGTTCGCCCCGGCGCCCGGACCTGCCGCTGCGGAGGCACCCGTCCCGGCGCCTACCTCCGCTCCCGCGCCGGCACCGGCGGAGGCCCCCGCCCCTACACCGGCAACGGAGGCACCCGCACACGCCCCCGCCGCCCTTGTCCAGCCGGGCCCCGCCCGGGCCTCCGTACCGCGGGCCCGGCGTCCTCGGCTGCTGCTCGCCGTTGCGGCCGCCGTGGCCACCGCCGCGGTGGCGGGGACCGCCGCCGCCGTCTCCGCCATGGGAGATACGGGGCACGGGGACACGCGCCACGGCGCCGTTCAGCCGTCCTCGCGCGAGCGGGCGGAGGCGGGCCCGGCCTTGCCGTCCGGCGGATCGTCGTCACCCACGGCCACAGCCGGTTCCGCACCCCCGTCCAGCCCCGTACCGTCGTCCCCCTCGGCAGCGTCCGCGTCCTCCTCGCCGACCACCGCCAAGGAGGGGGCTTCCCCCACCGCCCCGTTCACGGTCAACGTCCTGCCCGACAACTGGGACAGCCCCTGCGGCCAGTGGTTCGCCCTGGACAAGGCACCCGGCACGGTCCCCCCGCCCCCCGCCGGGCAGGCGACCGAAGGGTGGGCCCGGGCCCTGGAGGCTGTCCCTGCGGGGCACCTGCGCATGCAGCTGACCGTCCAGGGCACCGAGGGCAAGGCCGCGGTCCTGCACGCGCTGTACGTCCACGTCGTGAGCGGCCGCAAGGCTCCCGGCTGGAACGCGTACACCATGGGCGCCGGTTGCGGCGGCGCGCTGGTGCCGGCGTCCTTCGCCGTGGACCTGGACGACGCCTCCCCGAGGGCCAGGCCCGTACCCGGCAAGGAGGGCGAGCGGCCGACGGCCTTGACCGACTTCCCGTACAAGGTCTCCGCCACCGACCCCCAGGTGCTGAACATCGACGCCGCCACACTCGGTCAGGACGTCAGCTGGTACCTGGAGCTGACCTGGAGCAGTGGCGACCGCCAGGGCACCACCCGGATCGACGACCACGGCCGCCCGTTCCGCACGGTTGCCCTGAACACCGGCCACAGCTACTGGTACAACGCGAACAACAACGCCTGGCTGCCGTACACGGAATGAAAGACCCATTGCACCCGGTCCGAAAGCGGCCGGACCGCAACCTCTGCGAGGAGGTACCACAAAGGGCGTGCCCCAACCGTGCCCTTGAGACGGGTCAACAGCGGTCAAAAACGGGCCCTTAGAGTCCTCCGGAGATGCCCTAGTGGATCCTGTTTGCGCAGGTCAAGCATGGCGCGAGCGCCATCCGCGCAGTAGATTCCCAAGCTTATGGCGTGGGTTCGATTCCCGTCATCCGCTCAGATACGAAGGCCCAGGTCAGCGACCTGGGCCTTCGTCGTTGTCCGGGCTCGGTTGTCCATTCCGGCATCGGCGCGTCCGTGGCCACCAACCGACCACGGACAACCGCTCCGATTCAGCCCAGTCGCTTGAGTTCACGCACCGCCGCGGGCAGTGCGAGGCAGAGGCCGAAAGAGGTCGCGAAGCCTCCTCCCCCAGCCAGAACGACACCAGTGGTATCGACGCCGGATCGCAGCACGAGCAGGCTCACGACGAGGCTGACCACCGTGGAGCAGGCAACGTACAGCGCAAGCCACAGTCGCCACGTGCGTCCGGCAGGGACTGTCGGTTCGGACATGAACTCGATCCTTTCGGGGTTCGCAGCTGAAGAGAGGGAAGGACGGGGCGCGGGGATCGGCTGACGGCAGGCCGTCACGACGGTTCGACCGAGCCGTGCAGCAGGTGCTCAGCGAGTTCGGCCCGCAGCCGGCCGAGCGCCGAGGCGTACGCGGCGTGGGCCTCGGCGCGTCGGCCGAGGTCACCGAGGAGTTCAACGCACCGGCGCTGCTGCTCGATGGGCGGAAAACGCAGCGGAAGGTGCCCCAGAGCAACAGAGCTCAGCGAGGGGGCTGCCGTGGCCGCGGCACGGTGCGACATCCACTCCCGCGCGTGCTGGAGGCCGAGATATGCGTGGAGGTACAGAGGGTCGATCTCGGCCGTCGGGCGTACCCGTAGACGCGTTACGTTCGGACTGAGCAGCCAGTCGGCTTGCGAGGCGGAAACCAGAGCCGGTTGCTGCTGTGCACCCGTGCGAACGCAGACGATGTCGTCCGTGCGCACCACAAACTTCTTGAAACGCTCGGCCGTCTCCCATGGCACGCGGTAACGGGGTTCGTCCACAATCTTCCCTCCGACGAGATCCTGCGGGAAGACGAGAGGAACACCGCCGTCGCCCGTACGTGCCGCTGCTGGGAGGCGGGTGTACGAAGGGCCGGCCTGGATCTCGCACAGGTCCCCGAGAATCGCTTCCTCCCAGTCGTCAGGTCCCGGACCCGGGCGGTGGACGTACTCCGGTCCCGCCGGGCGCTGCTCCAGCACGCGCAACCTGTCCACGTACCCTGCTGCCTCATCACCTGCTTTAAGCAACCGTGACACGACGGGAGCAGCACCGTACTGGCCGCCACCGAGGTAGTCGGCGGGGCGCAGCGAATACTCCTCGCCGAGGACGTCCGAGCGCGCCACGACCACAGCTGCGAAACCTCGTTCGTCAGCACGCAGCGCGTCCTCCCCACCGCCCGGGAGCTCCCCGTCGAGCCACGGCCGGACCACCGCCGTGATCGCATCGCGATCCGTCTTTCGCAGTACGCGCCGATGCCGGTTCTTCTCCCCCAGCCCTTGCGCATCGACAAACAGGATCCCCTCGCGTACCGGTCGCTCGACCCGCCGTAGAAACCACAGGGAAACCGGCACGGGGGTCGCGGAGAACAGGTGGGGCGGCAGCGTCACGACGCACTCCACTGATCCCGTGCTGATCAGCGCACGGCGGATCTCACGCTCGGCGGCGTTCACCGAGTTGCCCGCCTTCACCGGCATGACCACCGCTGCTCGACCGCCGGGTACCAGCGCCTCGAGGACATATTGCACCCAGGCGAAATTGTCGTTTCCCCGGGGCGGGGCTCCATACGGCCAGTTACCCGTTCGCCGGCCGGGGCCAGGCGCGTCGCTCATGTTGAACGGTGGGTTCGTCAACACGACGTCGACATCGTGCTCATGGCGCGGCGGCCACCGATCGGACCGGTTGCTGCTCAGCCTCGGCCGCACACCGAGGTGGAGGAGGTACAGACTTGCGACCGACTGCAGACGACCGTTGAGGGTCTCGCCGTACACGGTCGCGCCCGCCGCCCCGATGTGCCGGCAGGCAGCCGCCAACATTTCCCCGCCCCTCATGTAGGGGTCCAGGACAGTGGCTTTTTGCCCCGGGGTCAGCACCAGCCCCGCCGCCAATGAAGCCAGGCCTACAGGGCTGCAGAACTCCGAGCTCTGCAGCCCTTCCCGGGCGCTGAACGACTCCCATACGAGTTGGAACGCGCCCGTGCCCGCGCCGGCCGCCGTTCGTACCGCCGTAGTGAGGTCGTCCCAGCTACGTGGTTCGAGTTGCAGCAAACTGCTGCGCATGTCAGTGCGGTCACCGTTCCGGCGCAGCGTGTCCTGAGCCACGTCACCGAGGGAGCGCAGCAGTAGTTGTACGTCCTGGGCCCCTCGACCCGCCGACATCACAGACTCGATCCGCTGCCACTGCTCCAGCTCCGCGTGACGCACGTACATCACGATGAGGCAGAGATTCACGTAATCCGCCATCGTCGCCGGTCCCCGTACCCGATCTGCGAGCCGGCCCATCAGCTGGTCGACAGCCTTCCTGTCCCCGTCCTCGATCCGCGGGGCGAGACTCCTCGTGGACTTCGGTTCCGCCCCCGGTCGCTCATCGCTGGTCCGGCCCAATCGAGTGGCATAGGTCGTACCCAACTGCTCCCCGTTCCGCAGTCGCCGTTGCGGAACGGTGCGGTTCACCAACCAACGCGCTAGGTCAGCTTCCCGGAAGAGCTCCATGTCGCCGGAGCGCACCGGGGTGGGGAAGTCCTTGTACCGCCGGGCCCAGTTCGACACGGCCGGCCGCTTCACACCCAGGCGATCCGCGATCTGGGTCCGGGTAAGCAGACCGGTTTGTTCATCATGCGCTGGCTCCATCGTGGCTCCTCGAGGTCGGGTCGGTTGATCTTCCGACGTGAGGACCGTATGCAGGGTGTGATGCGCGCACCAAGTGCGCATTCACAGTGCTCATCCATCCCCTGGAGGTGGAGTAGAGAGAGGCCGACGCCTCTTTGCTTCGTGATGGTGCTCAACCAGGGCAGAAATGCCCGATAAGTGACAATTACGCTCCTCGGGCTCTATGTTTATTGGGGTTAACAAAAATTTCGACTGCTTCGAGGAACGTGCCGGGCCCGAGGCACAGAAACCGAAGGCCGCCTGGGAGCGGGCGGTTCTCCAGGCGCGGGGCGAGCTCGTCGGTCTCGCGGGGTGCACCGCAGCCGAACAGACGGTGGATCAGCTCTGCAGCCCTGGCGGGCGCCCACCGCCAGTCCCTCATCCCGCCGTGCGCGGCTGGGCCGGCCTCCAACTCGACCTGCCGTCCACGACCCAGCGGGCCCGCCAGAACCGTCTGGTCCAGGTCAGCGGCCTGGACCTCTGCCATCGCCCCCGGTCACCCGCATCCTCACCTCACCAGAGAGGTAAGGATGCGGAGCTCGGTGCACGGTCAGTCAGCGATGAGCATCTGGATGGGGCGAGGCATTTTCTCCCCCTTTTGCAGGCGCAGTGATTTGACAGGCCTGCCAGCCACCCATGCGTTCCACGCCTTGATGTAGAGGCCGATTTGGCCACGCGTATCAGTTCGCCGTCGCTGAGAGGCCCCGCCTCGGAGCAGGTTCATGACTTTGATCAAGGCCAATCGGGGATCTTCAGGCCCCAGGTTGGCCTGAGTCGTGAGTCCGCGCATCCACTCATCCGCCTGCGCAACCGGCGCCGATTCGACTGTCAGGAAGTACGCGCATGCCGCGGCAGTAGGAATGATGCCCACCTCCTTACCCAGCACCCTTCCATGCTTGACAGCCTCACGGAACTCTGCAGATTGGGGTCGGAAAATGTCGAGAATCTCATTGTTCGTGACCCGAGAGGTATGTCCAACCCAGCTCCCGGACGGAGATGTTCGAAACAGGTGCACGTGCCTGATGGTCGCGGCGAGCAGAGTAGCGTCCTTTTCCCCACGCAGGGCAAGTACGTCGCCGCCAGTCCTGCGCTTTCCGGTATCGAGGACCGAGAATGTTTCCGGGGGTACATTCTCAAAGAGCAGCACCTCAGTCGCAACGCCGGATTTGGCGATCGCACTCAGGCGATGTTGCCCATCTACGACATTACCTGAGGAGATCGGCCCATCCAGGGCGATCCCTTGATGAGTTACCTGCCAACTCCCCCTGAGGATCTCTCCCTCCATCTGCGCCACAACCGATTTGTCCAGTGGACGGTTGTTCGTGTTGCGTTTGAGCAACTCCCTCGCCATGTCCGGGGTCACGGTGACAACGCGGGGAATCGGAAAGCTGGCCTCAGAGGCAGTCTGAAAATCGTTCACACGCATATGTCTACACGCCGCAACACCACAATATGCCAGGTGTATGAAATCGCCTTGGTTTGATTCACTCAGAATGAAGGAGGACTGTTTCTGATCGATTGATACCCGATCCGACTAGTCTCGGTAGCCTTCTGAGCGAGCAGCGGCGGGCGCGCCTCCCTCCCAAGCTCCTCAGACCTGAGGCGCGATCTCGGGCCACGTCTTGGAGATGGTTGGACTCGCTCAGCCGTCGGACACCGGCCGGCAGGCCGGCAGGTCATACAGCCTGTGCGTAAGGCTAGTTGTCGAGCCCCCAGATGGCGGCGAACGTCCAGGAGGAGCCACGATGGGCGGCACGGCATCCCGCTCGTCAACACGGGACTCGGGGTCTCCAATCGTCTTATGGGTGCCCGCGCTCACCTCCGGGGCGAGCCTGCGTGCGCTGACCGACCCGCTTCGGGGTCCACGGGTCCTCTGACCTGGCTCACGACGTGCGCGGGAATGCCAGGACCCCGTACCACGGGAGCAGCCACAGGACCTATGTCCTGGGGGCATCGGGCCGCGGGACTGCAGTGGGTACTGCGGCCCGATGCGTCAGAGGTCAGGACAGCGTTGCGTACGTCCGCCAGTCGGCACCGATCTTCACGTGCGCCGCAAACGTGCCCGTGCCGGCGGCGTAGTACCGCCCCAGGACAGAGGTGGAGTCACGGGCCAGCAGGTCACCCCTCTGTGGCGGGCCACAGGCCCGGCGCACGGCGGTACGCCATAGATCCGGGGAGCCGAGCGGGCGTGGCACCGCCTCGAACAGCTCGGCGGAGCCTTCGGATACGGCCCGCACGTGGTCGACGCAGTCGAATATTTCGTCGTCCCGGCCGACTGAGCAGTGGTGCCCCGGGACCTGACCCGCACGGGCGGGGGCCGGAGCGCCGCGGACAGCTGGGCCGCTGCCACAAAAGGCCGCAATTTGCGGCGGATCTGCCGCCCGGGCGGGCGCGGCGGCCGTTTCGGGTCGTTGGGCCTGGACATGCGGCGCCCTGTTGTAACAGAATTGGTTGCAACACGGGCGGGTGTTGACGGTTTCAGGTGGAGGGTGTCATGAGTACGAGCAGTCGCATGACCGTGGCCACCCACGTACTGACCTGGATGGCATGGGTCTGCCCCCAGCGCCCCGACGGCATCGTGACGTCCGAGCAGATCGCCACCAGCGTCAAGACCAACCCCGTCGTCATCCGCCGCACCCTCGGAAGCCTGCGCAATGCGGGACTGGTGGAGTCGCAGCGCGGGCAGGGTGCGGGCTGGCGGTTGACCCGCGTCCCGGAGTCGATCACCCTTCGGGACGTCTACCTCGCCGTGGAGCCCGATCCCGTGATCGCCCTGCACTCCGCGCCCCCCAATCAGGACTGCCCCGTCGGGCGGCGCATCCCGCCCGCCCTGCGCGAGGTGTACGACCGTGCGGAGGAGTCGATGAAGGCCGAACTGGCCGCCGTCACCATCGCCGACGTGGTGAGAGAAACCATTCCCGGACCCTGAGTCCAGCCCTCCCCTGCTCCCTTCCGGCCGGCCCTCTCGGGCCGGCCTCTCTTCGGACCACTGTCGTAACCATTTCTGTTACATCTCATTATCCGGAGGTCGCCGTATCGTGAACCGATCGCTCTTGGTCCTCGCCGCTGGAATGTTCGCCATCGGCACCGACAGCTTCGTCATCGCCGGCATCCTGCCCGGCGCGGCGCACTCCCTCGGTGTCCCGGTCGGCACCGCCGGCTGGCTGCTCACCGCCTACGCCTTCACCTACGCCGTCCTCGGCCCGGTCATGGCGGCGCTCACCACCCGTTGGCCACGCCGCGCCCTGTTCCTCGCCGGGTTCGCCGTCTTCACCGCCGGCAACCTCGTCACCGCCTTCGCTCCGTCCTTCGGCGTGGCCGTGGCCGCGCGGGCACTCGCCGGGCTCGGCGGCGCCATGGTCAGCCCCGCCACCGTCGCCGCGGCCACCGCGCTCGCGCCACCGGAACGTCGCGGCCGCGCGATCGCCACGGTCATGACCGGCCTCAGCGCCGCGACCGCTCTGGGGGCGCCCATCGGCACGGCGATCGGCAGCTTCACCGGCGACTGGCGGGCCACCATGCTGTTCGTCTCCGCGCTCGGACTGGCGGCCGCGGCCGGAACTGCCCTGTTCCTGCCTCCGATACCCACACCACCGTCAGTGCCGCTGCGCACCCGTCTCGCTCCGATCGCCGACCGGCGCATCGGCCTGACCCTGCTGACCACACTCCTCGTCTACACCGGTCTGTACACCGTCTACTCCTTCATCGACGCGAGCCTCGACCGCGCCACCGGCGGCAGCGGCGGCAGCGGCGGCAGCGGCGGCAGCGGCAGCGGCACCACCCTCGCCGCCCTGCTGTGCGTCTGGGGACTGGCCGCCACCGCCGGAACCCTCGGCTCGGGCCGTCTGATCGACCGCTTCGGCAGCCGGCTCGTCATCAACACCGCGATCACCGTCGCCGCGGTCGACTTCGCACTGCTGCCGTGGACCAGCGCACACCTGCCCTCAGCCATCGCGGCGCTCCTCGTGTGGGGCATCTGCGGCTGGGGACTCCTGACACCCCAGACACATCGCCTGATCACCGCCATGCCGACGGCGGCACCTCTGCTCACCGGCCTCGCCTCGGCCATGGTCTACGTCGGTGTCTCGATCGCCCCCCTGGTCGGGCGGACGGGAATGGCACGGTTCGGCGCGCACTGGCTGGGGCCCGTCGGCGCGGTGTTCATCGCGCTCGGCCTCGGGACCGCGGAAGCGGCGCACGCCGTCACCGACCGACGCGCCAGGCACAGCGGGCCCACGGCGCCCACGGCACGGGCACAAGCGCTGCCGACCGGGCAGCACACCGGCGCACCGGCCTCAACATCTCAGGAAAGGCAAGGATCGAACCCGTGATCACCACAGAACGCCTCCGGCTGCGCCCGCTCACCGAAGCCGACACCGATTGGTGGGTGCGGCTCCACGCCGATGGGGCGGTCAACCGGTTCGTCGGCGGTTACACCCGGGAGCAGGCCGCGGCACGCCTGCACGAGATACGGCTGCAGTGGGATCAGCGGGGGCACGGACTGTGCGCCGTCGAACTGCGCAGCACCGGCCAAGCGATCGGACGCTGCGGCCTGAACTGGTGGGAGCAGTTCGGCGAGACCGAGATCGGCTGGACCTTCGCCCACGCCCATTGGGGGCGGGGCTATGCCCAGGAAGCGGCCCGAGCCGTCCTCACGTGGGGTTTCGGGACCCTGGAGCTCCAGCAGATCACCGCCATGATCCATCACGGCAACACCGCCTCCAGCGCCGTCGCCCGGCGCCTCGGATTCACGCCCCTGCGCGAGGACACGGTCCTCGCCCGCCCCTGCACCGTCCACGCCCTGACCCGCGACGGCTTCGCTTCCCCGGCGACCCGGGCCACCGGCGCCGGAGCAGGCCGCTGTTCATCGCCACGGCCACGGCGCGCGGGTGATAGCTGACGTCGAGTCTCGCGAACGCCCGCGGGAGATGGGTCTTCACCGTCGGGCAGCCCGTCGGGGACCGCGCCCGGTACCTCGGCCTCGGACGCGAGGGGCCCGGACCGCGCGTCGCGGTCCGGGCCCTGCTCCCGTGCGCTGCCGCCCCGCGGCCGCGGCGCGTCAGCTCTGGGCGGTGTCGTCGCCCGTCTGCTCGCCGTCCTCGGCCGCGCCGGCCTTCTCGCGCATCTTGCGCACCAGCTCCGCCTTCTGGTCGGCGGCGCCCTGGCGGTCGCGGTTGCGGTGCGGGCCGTTGTTCTGCCGTTCGGCGCGGGACAGCCTCTTGCGCTGGCCGCCGCCCTGGCCCACGGGGTTGTTGATGTTCTTGCTCACGGTCATGGGTTCTCCTGGTAACGGTGTGAAGTGATCTACGGATTCATCGGTGGGGGACGAGCTCGGCGACGGCCTTCACCCCGCCCGGGGCGCCAGGCCGTCGAGCAGGGTCGTGAGGCCGAAGTGGAAGAGGGACTCGGGGGAGAGGTCGGCGTCCGCGCGGGCCGCGGTGAAGGCCGGGAAGGTGCCGTTGCCCAAGAGGGCCGTCATACGGGCCTGCTGGGCTTCCATCCACTGTTCGCCCGACACTCCGCTGGATCGCTCCGCCACCGCCTCCGGTTCCCGGTCGATCGCCTGGCCCCGTACGTAGGCGAAGAGCGAGATGGCCGCGTGCATGCGTGCGTTCGCGTCCAGATCCGGATCCAGGTCCTCCAGCGCGGTCAGCGCCCATTCGATGTGGCGCATTCCGTTCGGGACGAGCAGCGGCCGGTTCAGGTTCATGGCCGCGGCCAGCCAGGGGTGGACCCCGTACAGCCGCCACTGCGCCCGCGCCGACGCCTCCAGCCGGGCCCGCCAGCCGTCCCCCGGTACCGCCGGCGGCAGCGGGAACTCGCCGAAGGCCGCGTCGGCCATCAGGACGACCAGTTCCTCCTTGTTCCGTACGTGCCGGTACAGGGACATCGCCGAGACCCCGAGCTCCGCTCCGAGTCGCCGCATGGTCAGGGCCGCCAGACCCTCCGCATCCGCGAGACCGATCGCCGTGCGCACGATGCGGGCCCGGACGGCCGAGTCGTCGGCCGGGGCGGCGGGCCGGGCAGCAGCAGCGACCACGGTCCCGACTCCCGGTACGGCGCGGACCAGGCCCTCCTGTCCCAGCGCGGCCAGTGCCTTGCTCGCCGTGGCCATGGCCACGCCCCACCGCTGGGTGATCGCGCGGGTCGACGGCACCCGGTCCCCCGGGCGGAGCTCGCCGTTCTCGATCCGCCCCCGCAGTTCCGCCGCGATCCGCGCGTACGGCGCCCGTTCCGTCATCCCCACCCCCTGGTGCACTAGTACACGCCTATCTTACTGCACTAGGAAGCTTTGCTCCTTATCCCTGTTCAAACGGGCCTGATGCGTCTGTACGTTGTACACATCACCCCGAGAGAGGAACGCGAAATGACCAGGACCGTACTGATCTCCGGCGCCGGCGTGGCCGGCCCCGCCCTCGCCTACTGGCTGCGCCGCCACGGCTTCGCCCCCACCGTCGTCGAGCGGGCCCCCTCCCTGCGCACGGGCGGTTACGCCGTCGACTTCCGCGGCGAGGCACTCGACGTCCTCGACCGGATGGGCCTCCTCGACACCATCCGGGCCCTCGACACCGAGATGGGCGACGCGGCGATGGTGGACGCCGACGGCAGGCAGTACGCCACCCTGCCCGCCGCGGTCTTCGCGGGTGACCTCGAAGTCCTCAAGGGCGACCTGGCCCGGCTGCTGTACGACGCCACCCTCGATGACGTCGAGTACGTCTTCGGGAACTCCCTCGCGGGTCTCCACCAGGACGCCGACGGCGTGGACGTCACCTTCGAGCACGGCGAGCCCCGGCGCTTCGACCTGGTCGTCGGCGCGGACGGGCTGCACTCCACGACCCGCGGACTGGCCTTCGGCCCCGAGGAGCGGTTCGTCCGCCACCTCGGCATCTACACGGCGGTCTTCAGCCTCGACAACTACCTCGGCATGAAGAACACCGGCCGGCTCTACGCCGCCCCGGGCAAGGCGGCGAACATCTTCACCGCACGCGGCAACACCGAGGCCCGCGCCGCGTTCCACTTCGCCGCGCCCGAGGGACTGCCCTATGACCGCCGCGACCCGCGGGCGCAGCAGCGGATCGTCGCGGGGCGTTTCGCGGACGAGGGCTGGGAGGTGCCCCGCCTGCTGACCGAGATGGCCGCGTCGAAGGACTTCTACTTCGACGCCAACGCCCAGGTCGAGATGGACACCTGGGCCACCGGCCGGGTCGTACTGCTCGGCGACGCGGGCTACTGCGCCGGCCCGCCGTCGGGCCGCGGCACCTCGCAGGCCCTGATGGGCGCGTACGTCCTCGCCGGTGAACTGGCGGCGGCGGGCGGCGACCACACCACGGCCTTCGCCGCGTACGAACACCTGATGCGCCCCTACGTCGCCGAGCACCAGGCACTGGGCCGCGAGGGTGCGGAGCGGTTCTTCATGCCCACCCCGACCCAGGAGATCCTGGACATGCTGGCCGCCGACGCCCCCGAGAACACCCGTACCGAACGCATCGGGCTCCGCGATTACGCCGCATGACGGGACCCACGGGCAGAGGGGCGGCCCGTTCCGCGGCCCGTTCCGCGGCCGGGGGCCGGCCGCTCGCGGAGGGGCTGGGCGCCTTGGGCGCTCCTCCCGGTCAGCCCGGGTCGATCGCGCAGGCCAGGTAAAGGTCGACGCGGTCGCGGGCGGTGGACAGGTCGCGGCCCGTGAGGTGCTGGATGCGGCCGATGCGGTAGTGGAGGGTGCTCACGTGGATGTGGAGGGCGCCGGCGGCGGTGCGCCAGGCGCCGTTGTGTTCGAGGAAGACGGTCAGCGTGCGGACCATCTCGGCGCCGTGCTCGGCGTCGTACTCCTGGAGCGGCCCGATGAGCCGCCGTCGGTACGACGCGCGGATGTCGGCGGGGACACCCGCGAGCAGCAGCAGATGCGAGTCGAGCGCACGTGCCGTGACCAGTGACAGACGCGCGGGGCGCAGGGCCGCCAGACGGGCCGAGTGGCGGGACTCCTCCAGGGCTCGGGCCAGGCCGGTGGCGTCGGCCGCGGGGGCGCCGAGGCCGAAGGCGATGCGGCCGCCCTCGGCGACCGCATCGAAGCCGGCCAGGCGTTCGTCCGGGAGGGCGGCGAGGGCGGTGTCGTCGGGGGCGGGGCCGGGCGAGATCAGCAGGTTCAGTCCGTGCTCGCCGCCGGCGACGACGGTGCGGGTGTCCGGGCACTCGTCGAGCACGCTCTCGGCCAGGTCGGCCGCCAGGTCCCAGGGACGCAGCGCGCCCCTGGTGAGGGCGGTGAGGACCGGCAACGGGCCGGTCGGGTCGAGGCCCGCCGTCCGCAGCCGGTTCGCGAGCGTGGCGGGCGGGGCGGCCTGCTCGATCAGTTCGACCAGATCGGCGTGGAACCGCTGCTCCGATCGACGGCCCGGGCTAGGGCAGCGCGCTGCTCACGCCGTCCACGATCATCATCCACATGGGCTGGCCGCCGGTGCCGAAGGCCGACGCCAGGGCGTAGCCGACCGCTGCGTCGAGCGGCCGGGTCTCGGCGTCCTCCCGCCACTCCGCGATGACCAGCTCGTCGCCGTCCGAGGAGAAGTCGCCGATGTGCGCGCCGTCGCGGGTCAGCCGGCTGCTGGGGACCGAGTCCGGGACCAGGCGGTAGCCCACTCCCTCGAACTCCACGTCCACCCGGTACGAACGCCTGCTCAGGGCGCCCTTGGCCGGCTTCAGCTCCGCTTCCCGGCCGTCGATCCGCAGCGTGAGGAAGGCGGGGTCGCGGGTGCCGATGGCGGTCTGCGGGTCCACTTCCGACCCGGGGTCCCGCTCCAGGACCACGTGGGGGATCCCCTCGCCCTCGACCTCCAGGCGGTCCTGGCCGTCCTGGAGGACGGTGATCCCGCCGAAGCGGGTGTCCTCGATGGGGGTCGGGTTCCGGTCTGGGTCGTTCATGCGTCAGGTCCTTCGGTGCGGGTGGGACCGGCGGTTGATCGCCGGTGGTCCGGCGGCCGGGTGGAGGTTGTCCCGATCCGGAAGAACCGACGATCGCGGTGATCGCGCCGGCGGGCGCGGTGGAACTGGTCCCCTTCACGGTAGGCGTACGGCCCCGGTAGGCGAACTCCAGCCCCTCCACCGCCACTTCCGGCGGCGGGCCGGAGGGCCGTGGTCCCGGAAACCGGGGACAGGGTGGGCCCGCCCAGGTCGAACAGGTGGAGCGGGAAGCCGATCAGCGCGGCGAGACCCCGCGACCCGGTGGCGGCGAGTGCCCCGCCGAAGCCGATGACGGCGAGGAACGAGACATCCCGGTCTCCTCACCGGAGGGAGGCGTGTACGCGAGCTGCTGCCCGCGGCCGGTGCCATTGATGCACCGCGCCCGGCCCCTGACAACCGCCCGGGCCCGCACGTCACGCGTCCGGGCGACGGTCGATCGGGGGGCGGGGTCAGGGAGAGGTGAGGACGACCATGCGCTGGGTGGCCCGGGTCATGGCCACGTAGCGGTTCACGGCGCCTTCGACGCCCTCGCCGAAGGCGGCCGGGTCGATGAGGACGACCAGGTCGAATTCGAGTCCCTTCGAGAGTTCCGGGGTCAGTGAGCGGACGCGGGAGCTCGCCGGGAGGGTGCCCCCGTCGAGGTCCCCGGTGGTGATGACGCAGGCGACCCCCTCGGCGTGTCCGGCGAGCCACCCGTCGAGGACCTCGCGCAGGGCGGTGACCGGGCCGTGGGCGACGGGGATGCCGCTCCTGCGGACGGAGGACGGCACGTTGGAGTCCGGGAGCGCGGCGCGGATGACCGGCTCGGCTTCCGCCATGATCTCCTCCGGGGTGCGGTAGTTGACGCTCAGGGAGGCCGACTCGATCCGGTCGAGGCCGACCCGCTCCAGGCGTTCGCGCCACGACTCCGTGAACCCGTGCCGGTCCTGGGCGCGGTCCCCGACGATCGTGAAGCTCCGGGAGGGGCAGCGGACCAGCAGCATCTGCCATTCGGCGTCGGTCAGTTCCTGGGCCTCGTCCACGACGACGTGCGCGAACGGACCGGCGAGCGGCTCGGGGTCGACGGCGGGCAGGGCGCTCTCGTCGATGAGGCTGTCCTGGAGGTCCCGGCCGCGCAGCATCGTCACCGCGCCCTCCCCGTCGTCGTCGGCGGCGAGGACGTTGTCGATGACCCCGGCCAGGCGTTCGCGCTGGGCGGCGACGGAGGCGTCGTGCCGGCGCTTGCGCAGGGACGCCCCCGGGTCGCCGAGGCGTCGGCGCGCCGCGTCCAGGAGCGGCAGGTCGGACACCGTCCAGGCACGGGCGTCGGCGCGACGCAGCGTGCGGACGTCGTCCGGGCCGAGCCAGGGGGCGCACAGCCGCAGGTAGGCGGGGACCGACCAGAGGTCCCCGACGAGGTCGGCCGCGTCGAGCATCGGCCACGCGCGGTCGAGGGTCCCGACCAGTTCCTCGTCCCGCAGGAGCGACCCGCGCAGCGCCTCGTGCGGGACCTCGCCGCCGAGCCTGTCGCCCAGGATCGTGACCAGTTCCTCCAGGATCAGCTCGCGGGCCTCGTTGTGCGGGGTGCCGCGTCCGGCGTCGAACGCGTCGGCCCAGTCGTCGGCGGTCAGCCGTAGGTCGGCCCAGTCGGTGGTGACCGTCATCCCCTCGGAGGGCGGCTCCTCGTAGAACGCGACGGCCGTCCCGATCGCCTTCACCATGTCCGCGGACGCCTTCAGGCGGGCCGTGTCCGGGTCGGTCTCGGCCCCGGCGCCGGCGCCCTCCTCGACGAGGTCGCGCAGGGTACAGGTCCGCACGCCCTCCTCGCCGAGGCTGGGCAGGACGTCTTCCACGTAGGCCAGGTAGGGGCGGTGCGGACCGACGAACAGCACGCCGCCGCGGCGGCGGCCGAGCCGCGGGTCGGAGTAGAGGAGGTGGGCGGTCCGGTGCAGGGCGACGACGGTCTTGCCCGTGCCCGGACCGCCGTCGACGACGAGGGCGCCGCGGGAGCCGGCCCGGATGATGGCGTCCTGGTCGGCCTGGATGGTGGTGAGGACGTCCCGCATCCGGGCGGAGCGGTTGCCGCCGAGACTTGCGATGAAGGCCGACTGGTCGTCGAGCGCGGCACGCCCTTCGAGCCCGTCGGCGGTGAAGACCTCGTCCCAGTAGTCGCCGATCCGGCCGCGGGTCCAGCGGTACCTGCGCCGGCTGGCGAGGCCCATCGGGTTGGCGTGGGTCGCGGCGAAGAACGGCTCGGCCGCGGGCGAGCGCCAGTCGAGGAGCAGGCGGCGGCCGGAGCTGTCGGTGAGGCCGAGCCGCCCGATGTAGACGGGTTCGGAGCCGTCCGCGCCGACGACGTGTCCCAGGCACAGGTCCCGGCCGAAGCGACGCAGGGTGCGCAGGCGGCCCGTGAGGCGGTGGATCTCCGTGTCCCGCTCCATCGCCTCCCGGCCCGCGCCTCCGGGTGCCTTGCGCAACGTGGCGAGGCGGTCGGAGAGTTCGGCGATCGCCTCGTCGAGCGTCTCCGTGACGGCCGCGAAGTGCTGCTCGTCGCCGGCGGTCAACGCCGGGTCGGCCTTGGCGGCGAGGTGCTCGGGAAGGTCGAACGCACTGGTGGTCGCGCTGGTGGCCGCACTGAGGGTCAGGGGGTGCATGCTCTCCTGTTTCGCTGTTCCGGCCGGTCGTGGCCTGGCCCGCGATTCTGACCCGGCACCGGGGCCTTGCCACAAGCCCCCCGGTGCGCTATACGTTGAGAGAGGCGGGGAGTTGGTGTCTTCCGCGCCCTCACACGTCGATGGCTCCCCGGTAGCGGCCGGGTCGAGGAATTCGGCTTCTTCCCAGCGGCAGCGCCGGCCCACCCGGACAGCCCCCTCCCGCCACGCCCTGACGCACGGACGGGGCCCCACCGCCGCGTGCCGGTGGGGCCCCGTCCGTGTGCGGTGCGGGAGCGGCTCAGCTGTCGGAGTAGCTGAAGTCGCCGACGGTCCAGGCGCCGACGTCCTCGATCGCGACGCGGTACATGCCGCCCGTCTCGGGGATGCCCACGGTGCCCTGGAGGATGCGGGCGACGTGGAAGTGCAGATGGGTGGGTGGGCCGTCCGTGGCCGTGGGACCCGCGGGACCCGTGAAGGCGGCGGAGAACTCGGTCAGCCGGGCCGAGTCCGTCAGGACCTCCGCCACGCGCTGCCTCCAGACGGCTTCGGGGGCCAGCCGGCCGGTGATGACGCCACCCCCGGTGACCACGGTCAGGGACATCTGATTGCTCTGCGCGGACTCCACCAGGGCGGCGATGTCCACGAGCAGCTGGTCGGGCTTCGACATGGAAGCCGATTCTATTCACCGACCCCGCGCCGTACGGTGCCGAATCCGGACGGAGCCACCACCCGGTGGGCGCAACCCGGCGTGCGACCGCGGCCCGGGGGGCCGTCAATGGACGCGAGAGGCGTCGCGCCTCCCCCGTCCCAGGGAGGGGCCATGAGTCTGCCGTCCGAGCCGCCCACGCCCCCGCCCACACCCCCGCCCACACCTCCGGCCCCGGGCCCGGCTCCCGCTCCACCCCCGCCGTCGCGCGGGTGGCGGATCGCCGCCAGCACCGCTTCCGCCGTGCTGATCACACTCGCCTGCCTCCTCGTACCGGTGTCCCTCCTGACCGTCTGGGTGCACGACATCGTGCTGGACACCAACCGCTACGTGTCCACGGTCGCCCCGCTGGCCTCGGACCCCGCGATCGAGGCCGCCGCCGTCCACCGCATCACGGAGGCGGCCGACGTACGGATCGACGGCTCCCAGGTCACCGCGGACCTGGCCAAGTGGCTGGAGTCCCAGGGCCTGCCGCCGCGCGTCGGAACGGCGGTCAAGGCGCTGGGGCCCCAGCTGGACTCGGCGGCCGACCAGGCCGTCACCAAGGTGGCGAGCCGCTTCGTGTCGAGCCAGGCGTTCGACACGGTCTGGACCCAGGCCAACCGGGTCGCCCACCAGTCCGTCGTGCGCGCGCTGACGGGCAAGGGCCGCGGCGCGATCGGCGTCGACGGCGGCACCGTCACCCTCGACGTGGGCCAGGCCGTCGAGACGGTCAAGCAGGACCTCGTGAAGGCGGGGCTCTCCCCGGCCGAGAAGATCCCCGACGTCAACAAGCAGATGGTGCTCTTCCACTCGGACAAGCTGCAGAAGATCCGGGGCGGAGTCCGGCTCCTCGACATCGCCGGCAACTGGCTTCCCGTGATCACCGTGGTCCTCGCGGCGGCCGGGGTGCTGCTCGCCCGGCGCCGCCGCCGGGCCCTGGTGGTCATGGCGCTGTGCGGGGCGGGAGCCTGCCTGCTCGTCGCCATCGGGCTGGTCGTCGCCCGCCGCTACTACCTCGACCACCTCCCGGAGCAGGTCCAGTCCCGGGACGCCGCCGCGGCCGTCTTCGACACGCTGGTGCGGTTCCTGCGGGTCAGCCTGCGGACCGCGCTCGTCCTCGGGATCGTCATCGCGCTCGGCGCCTACCTGTCCGGCGCCGGCCGGCTGCCGCGGGCCGTCCGCGGCGGGGCCGAGCGCAAGGCCGACTCCACCGTGCGCTGGGGCGCCGCCCACGGGGTGACGACGGGCGGCGCGGGCGGCTGGGTGGAGGCCCGGCGGCGCCCGCTCACCGTGGGCGTGCTGATCGTGCTGGCGCTGGTGTTCGCGCTGTGGAACCACCCGACGGTGCTCACGGTCCTGCTGCTGGTGCTCATCCTGCTGGTCGCCCTCGCCGTGCTCGCGCTGCTCTCGGCGGGCGGCCGCGCCGGGAACGGAGCGGGGACAGGGCCCGCGACCGGGGCCGGGCCCGACGGGCGGGATCCGGGTACCGGGAGCCCCGGGCACGGGGACCGGTAACCGTACGCCGTCACTCCGCGGCCGGCTCCGACGCCTTCGTCGGGGCCGGCCGCGGCGGGGTGCCCAGCCAGCGGGCGAACGGGGGCTCGTGCGCGGCCACGTAGCCGACGGCGATGGCGAGGGTGATCACGACGAACAGCGTGATCAGCCAGGACAGCACGACGAAGACCGACCCGAGGCCGCCGAACTCCTGCAGGCTGCGGTTCAGGGCGTGGGGCATGTAGACCCGTGACGCCACGGTCAGCACCTGTTCCCCCGCCCCCGCCAGCAGGGCCCCCGGAAGCAGCGGAAGCCACGGGATCCGGGCTCCGAGCAGCAGGTGCTGGGTCCACCACCACAGCAGCGTGCCGGCCACCACCGCCAGGATGAAACCGGTGACCGCGCCGGTGCCGAAGGCGTTCTGCATCGGCCCCTGGAACAGCAGCGCGGCGAGCCAGACGGTGAGCCAGGCGATCCAGCGCCAGGCCGCGACGGCGGCCTTGGCCTTGGGCAGGTGCCAGCAGCGCTCGCAGGTCCGCTGGAGGGCGCGGCTGCAGGCGGTGGCCGATGCCAGCGTCACGATGATGCCCACCGCGCCGGTGGTCGTGGCGGTCGTGGAGTCCTTGGCGGAGTAGACCGAGAGGACCTGGTCCAGGGCCGCGTCCTGCAGGCCCATGGCCGCGCGGAGGGAGTGCGCCAGCTGGTCCTGCATCCAGTCCGGGCCGATGGTGCCGATGACGAAGAGGGCGGGCAGCCCGCCGAGGAAGGCCTGTGCGGCCAGCCGGGTGGCGCAGTCCAGCACCCTGACGGCCGCGAGCTGTTCGATCAGCCGGGTGAGCACCGGGGTGTGCCTGCGCATCCAGCCGGGGATGGCGAACCGCCGGGGCACGGCTTCCGGTTCGGACACGGAGGACTCCTCGGGGGGCGCGGGAGCACCACCATGCCCGAGAACCATGGCGAAATCGGAGATGTCACGCATTTCGCCGACACGCCGCCGCCCGGTGGGGGCCTCCTCGGAAACGGGGGCCCCACCGGGCGGGCGGGTGTCACCGGGTCAGCACTTGAGCCCGGTCGAGGCGTTGGCCGCCGCCTGGTCGAGGCTCTGGATCTGCGGCTGGAGCTGGGTGAGCGCGTCCTTGCCGGTGGTGTCGCCGGGCAGGTCCTGGTAGCCCTTCTTGAGGCCCTCGGCGGCCGACTTCACGGCGTCCTGCTCCGACTGCTTCATCTTCTTCGTGTTGCTCTTGACGTTCTCCCAGTCCTTCTGGACCGCGTCGACGGCGCTCTGCACCTGGTCCTTGGTCGCCACGGCGGGGTTCAGGGCCTTCAGCTTGGCGTTGTCGGCCTTGAGGGCGTTCAGGTCGGTGCAGAGGTCCGCGGCCGCCTGGGTGGCCTCCTCGGCCGGCGAGCTGCTGTTGTCGGAGCAGGCCGCGAGACCGAACGCCGCGGTGACGCAGAGCACGCCGATCACGGGGAAACGCTTCATGGGTGAGGCCTTCCTCAAAGGGGGCAGATCCACGCAGTCACGACCTATGACCACAAACCACAAAATAAACACATCCGCCACCTTCTGCATCCGCACCCTCACCCGCCGCGAGCAGCCGCTGGAGGACGGGAGCGGCCCCTCCGGTCGCCCGGCCCGGTGATCAGCGCCCCGAGCGCCTCGCGCGGATCGGCCCGGGGCCGGTCCCGGGCGGCCGAGCAGGACCGGGCCCGACGGCTCAGACCAGCGACGGGTTGAGGCGGGCGAAGCCCTCCTGGCGCTCGTAGGGGTAGTACGGGTACGGGGCCGGACGGTGGCTCGCGGCGTCGAGCCGGGCCACCTGGTCCGGCGTCAGCTCCCAGCCGACGGCGCCGATGTTCTGGCGGAGCTGCTCCTCGTTGCGGGCGCCCACGATGACGGAGGAGACGGTGGGCCGGCGCAGCAGCCAGTTGATGGCCACCTGCGGGATCGTCCGGCCGGTCTCCTGCGCGATGGCGTCGAGGGCGTCGACCACGTCGTAGAGGTGCTCGTCCTCCACCGGCGGGCCGTAGTCGGCGGTCCGGTGCAGGCGGCTGCCTTCCGGCAGGGGGAGGCCGCGGCGCAGCCCGCCGGTGAGCCGGCCCCAGCCGAGGGGGCTCCACACCATCGCGCCGACGCCCTGGTCGTGGCCCAGCGGCATCAGCTCCCACTCGTAGTCGCGGCCGACGAGGGAGTAGTAGACCTGGTGGGCGGCGTAGCGGGGGAATCCGTGCCGCTCGGCGGCCGCGAGGGACTTCATCAGCTGCCAGCCCGCGAAGTTGGAGACGCCGACGTGGCGGATCTTCCCGGCCCGCACGAGCCCGTCGAGGGCGCCGAGCACCTCCTCGACGGGGGTGGCGGCGTCGAAGGCGTGCAGCTGGAAGAGGTCGATGTGGTCGGTGTCCAGGCGGCGCAGGGCGTCCTCGGTCACGCGGACCAGGCGGGAGCCGGAGGTGCCCGCGTCGCCTGGGCCGTCACCCATGGGCAGGCCGGCCTTGGTGGACAGCAGCACCCGGTCCCGGCGGCCCTTGACCGCCCGGCCGAGCACCTCCTCTGAGGCGCCGGCGGAGTAGACGTCGGCCGTGTCGAACAGGGTGATGCCCACCTCCAGGCAGATGTCCACGAGGCGGCGGGCCTCCCGCGCGCCCGTCGTGCCCCACGCGCCGAAGACAGGCCCCCGGCCTCCGAAGGTTCCCGCTCCGAAGCTCAGGGCGGGGACCTTGAGACCGGACGTGCCCAGCTGCCTGTATTCCATGACGCATCCCCCGACCCCAAAAGCGGTAATGGCACCGCAGACCCTTTAAGGTGATCCCAACGTAACAGGAGATCGCCACTAATGGAACGGGAGCCCCGTTATGGAGTTTTCTGATGAGGCCGCCCCCACGGCGGGGGACCCGGCGGAGCCGGGGACCGTCCGGCCCGGCGGGCGTACGGCGCGGGTGCGCGCGGCGGTGCTCCGGGCGGCCGGCGACACCCTCGCCGAACAGGGCTTCCACCGGCTGGACCTGGCCGAGATCGCCCGTCGCGCCGACGTGGGGAAGACCACCGTGTACCGGCGCTGGGGCACGGTGGCCGGGCTGGTCGCGGACCTGCTGACGGACATGGCCGAGCAGTCGACGCCGCGCACCGAGACGGGATCGCTGACCGAGGACCTGCTCGCCAACGCCGAGCTCGTCCGGCGCACCCTGACCGATCCGCGTCAGGGGGCCCTGTTCAAGGCCGTGATCGCCGCCGCCACGGGCGACGCGCGCACGGCCGAGGCCCTGCACCGCTTCTACGAGGTCCGGGTCGCGCAATGGGCGCCCTGCGTGCGGCAGGCCGTCGAGCGGGGGGAGCTGCCGGAGGGGACCGACGCCGCCGAGGTGGTCCGCGCCGTGTCCGCGCCGCTGTACTACCGCTTCCTCACCACCGGGCAGCCCCTGGACGGGGCCGCGGCCGGGCGCGCGGCACGGGCGGCCGTCGCCGCGGCCCGCGCGGGGGCCTTCGTACGGGAACCGGAGCACGGCTGACCCGAGCCCGGGGCCCGGGCCAGCGGGGGCGGGGGCGGATGCGGGGGTGGGGCGGGGCCCCGGCGCCTCAGGTGCGGTCGATGAACACGCTGGTGGACTTCACCCGGGCGGTGGCCCGCATGCCGACCTCCAGGCCCAGCTCCTCGACCGCCTCCCGGGTCAGCAGGGACACCACCCGGTGCGGGCCCGCCTGGACCTCCACCTGCGCCCCGACCGAGCCCAGCTTGATGGCGGTCACGATGCCGGGGAAGGCGTTGCGCGCCGACGTGTGCGGGGTGTCCTCGTCCTCCGCGGCCTCCTGGGCGACCTCGACGCAGAACGCCGCCAGGTCGGGCCCGTCGACGATCCTGCGGTTCCCCTCGCGCCGGGTGGGGAACCGGTCGGCGTCCGCCCAGCGACGGGCGGTGTCACTGCTGACGCCGAGCAGCCGCGCTGCCTGGCCGATCGTGTACGACTCCATGAGGGCAGCCTAGTGCTGTGGCCGGGAAGGTTCGCCGGGCGCCGCGACCCGGTGGACCTTCCCGGTCACAGCACTGGGTCAGTCCCGTGTCCTCAGGCCGCGAGCAGGGCGTCGGCGATGGCGGTGCGGGCGTAGAGCACCGAGCGGCCCGCGCGGTGCGCCGTTACCAGGCCCGCGTTGCGCAGTGCCGTCAGGTGCTGGGAGACCCCCGCGGCGGACAGGCCGCAGTGGCGGGCCAGCTGGGTGGTGGACGCCGGACTGTCCAGCTCCGCCAGCAGCAGCGCGCGGGAACGGCCCAGTACGCCGGCCACCGCGTCGGCGGAGGAGGCGGGGCGGGGCTCCCACAGGGTGCCGACGCCCCGGGCCGGATAGGCCAGCTGGGGCGGGTCCGGGGCCACCGACCGGGTCAGGACGCGGGGCCAGGCGAAGGCCGTCGGCACCAGCAGCAGCCCCGGTCCCGACCGCTCACGGGTCAGCCCGCACTCGCAGCGCAGCAGGTGCAGGGTGCCCTCGTCCCAGTGGACCGATTCGTGCAGCTCGTTGAGGACGGCGGCGGACCCGTGCTCGGCGACCTGGCGGGCCCGGTGGAAGACGTCCGCCTCCAGCAGCTGGCGGATCCGCGCCCAGTAGGGCGCCAGGGCGAGTTCCCAGTACGTCTCGATCTCCGCCGTGACCTTCTCCAGCGCCGCCCGGGGCTCCTCCAGGAGCAGCCGCAGCCGGGGTGAGGGGCCGGGTCCCGGGCCGCCCGGACGGGTGCGCAGCAGGTCCTCGACATCGGCCAGGACCTGCTCGGGACGGCTGGCGCGGATGGCCGCCAACTCGGCGTCGAGGGTGGGGAAGGGACCGTCCGGGGTCGGGTTGAGGAAGTCCGCGAGGTAGCCGCGCGCCGGGATCAGCTCGTCCAGCCAGCCGCCCCGCAGACCCGCGCACCGCATCCGGGGCCGCACCTGCGCCGCCCAGCGCCGGTGCAGGGACCGCCCGGCCGGATCCTTCAGCAGCCGGAAGCTGGTGACGACCTCCCACATCGGGGAGACCGCGAAGCGCGTCCGGGCCAGATCCGCCGCCGAGAAGGTCAGCCCCGTCGCCATGTCCCCGCCCCCGCAGCCCAGTTGGATTCGGTCTGAGCTTAATCAGTGGGCCCGCCGGGCACGGGGCCGCAGGCTCCTCTCATGCTCTGCGCCTTCCGGTGCGGACGGCGCCGGCCGACGTGCCGGACTCCGCGGCGGGCGCCGCGCGGGAGGGGACGCACGAGACCGGCGCGGGCCGCGTACGGGGGGCCACAGGGGAGCCCCCCGCACGCGGCCCGCGGCCTGCGGAAGATCCATACGGGTATCAGCCCTTTGGAGCGGGTATATCCCTCAGGACGGTCGCGACCGCGCAAGACGACGGCCTCCCCGGAGGGGAGCCCCCGTGAGAGGAGCGCAGAGCGATGAACCGCACCGATCTCACCGACCTCGACCTCACCGACCACGGCGATCACACCGGTGTCGCCACCGGCGAGGCCAAGGCGCTCTCGGTCTCCCTGTTCCACAGGCTGGCCGAGCTCGAAGAGGGCACCGCGGAGTACTCGTACGTCCGCAACACCCTCGTCGAGCTGAACCTGAGCCTGGTGAAGTTCGCCGCCCGCAGGTTCCGCGGACGCAGCGAGCCGATGGACGACATCGTCCAGGTCGGCACGATCGGCCTGATCAAGGCCATCAACCGGTTCGACCCTGAGCGCGGGGTGGAGTTCACCACCTTCGCGATGCCCACGATCAGCGGGGAGATCAAGCGGTTCTTCCGCGACACCAGCTGGGCGGTGAAGGTCCCCCGCAGGCTCCAGGAGCTGAGGATCGACACGGCGAAGGCCCACGACGCCCTCGAACAGGGCCTCGGCCGCGAGCCCACCGACGCCGAGCTGGCACGGAAGCTGCACGTCACGCCGGAGGAGTTCGGCGAGGGCCGCAAGGCCGCCTGCGCCTACTCCGCGCGCTCACTGGACGCCCCGGCCCAGGACGACCCGGAGCACGACCCGCAGACCGAGCGCTCCTCGCTGGGCGCGGAGGAGCCCGCGTACGACCTGATCGAGTTCCTGGAGTCCCTCAAGCCGATGCTGGCGGGGCTGCCGGAGCGGGAGCGGACACTGCTGGCGCTGCGGTTCGGGCAGGAGCTGACCCAGTCCGAGATCGGGGAGCGGCTGGGGCTGTCCCAGATGCACGTGTCCCGGCTGCTGCACCGCACCCTGACGTGGCTGCGCTGCGGCCTCCTCACCGACGGGCCCGACGGGGCCGGCGGGGCCACGGGGGCCCCTGGGTCAGCCGAGGCCCCCGAGGGACCCCGGGCCGCTCCCCGGGCCGCTCCCGGAGCCGCCGACGCCGCCTGAACCGGGCCGCCGCCCCGCCTACGCGCCCGGCCCTGCCAGAGGCCCTGCCAGAGGCCCTGCCAGAGGCCCTGCCGGGTCCCCGGCGGGGGCCGGGGCCGCAGGGCCCGGGACCTCCAGCCACACCGTCTTGCCCGGCGGCGACGGTACGCAGCCCCACCCCCGGGCGAGCCGTTGCAGCAGGATCAGGCCGTGCCCGCCCGGCCGCGCCCGGTCCGGCGGCCGCGGGGCCGGCGGTTCGGGGCTGTCGTCGGTGACCTCCACGCGCAGCAGGCCGGGGGCGTGCCGCAGGACCAGCTCGCGCGGGCCGCCCGCGTGCAGGCAGGCGTTGGTCACCACCTCGGAGACCAGCAGGAGCACGTCCTCCTCGGCCTCGGCGCCGGCGGGCCAGTGCCAGTCGGCGAGGGCACGCCGGGTGAAGTCCCGGCAGCGGGTCACGACACCCGCCGTGCCACCGCCCAGGACCAGCTTCCGCGTCTGCTCGGCCACAGGCTCTCCCGTCTCCGCCGCCCGTCCCCCGGCGCCGCACCTACCCCCGGGGGCGACGGACAAATCCCACCACGCGGTGGCCGGATCCCCCATGCACGACGGGGCCCCGTTCGGTGGCCCCCGCTGTCGCGGGGGCCACCGAACGGGGCCCCACCATGAGTTTTCCGCCGTTCTCCCCCGTGGAGCGGCCGGTGACGGCGACGCTACGACGAGGGCGGGAACCCGTCGAGCGGCGCGGCCCCCGTCCGTCAAGTCACCCCTCGGCCACGCCTCGGCGGAGGCACCCCCGGGTCCACATCCTGGACAACTACCCTCGATATATGAACGCAGAAGCCGCCGACGCCCTCGCCGCCGTGAAAGACGCCGACCGGAAGCACGTTTTCCATTCCTGGTCGGCGCAGGAGCTCATCGACCCGCTGGCCGTCGCCGGCGCCGAGGGCTCGTACTTCTGGGACTACGAGGGCAACCGTTTCCTCGATTTTTCGAGTGCGCTCGTCTACACGAACATCGGGTACCAGCACCCCAAGGTCGCGGCCGCGATCGCGGAGCAGTCCGCCCGGCTGTGCACGGTCGCGCCCGGTTTCGCCGTCGACGTCCGCTCCGAGGCCGCCCGGCTGATCGCCGAGCGCACCCCCGGGGACCTGGACAAGATCTTCTTCACGAACGCGGGCGCCGAGGCGGTCGAGAACGCCGTCCGGATGGCCCGGCTGCACACCGGCCGGCCCAAGGTGATGTCCACGTACCGCTCGTACCACGGCGCGACCTCCACCGCGATCAACCTCACCGGTGACGCCCGCCGCTTCGGCAACGACACCGCCACCGCCGGCGTCGTGCACTTCTGGGGCCCGTTCCTCTACCGCTCGCCCTTCCACGCCACCACCGAGGCCGAGGAGTGCGAGCGCGCCCTGCGCCACCTGGAGGACACGATCGTCTTCGAGGGCCCGCAGTCCATCGCCGCGATCATCCTGGAGACCGTCGGCGGCGCCCCGGGCGTGCTCGTGCCCCCGGCCGGCTACCTGGCGGGCGTGCGGGCGCTCTGCGACCGCTACGGGATCGTCTTCATCCTCGACGAGGTCATGGTCGGCTTCGGGCGCACCGGCACCTGGTTCGCCGCCGACCACTGGGACGTCACCCCCGACCTGATCTGCTTCGCCAAGGGCATCACCAGCGGCTACGTGCCGCTCGGCGGGGTCGCCATCTCCGCCGCGATCGCCGAGACCTTCGCCCGCCGCCCCTACCCGGGCGGGCTGACGTACTCCGGGCACGTGCTGGCCTGCGCCGCCGCCGTCGCGACGATCAACACGATGGAGGAGGAGGACATCGTCGGGCGGTCCGCCCGCACCGGAGCCGAACTGCTGGGACCGGGCCTGCGCGAGATCGCCGGGCGCCACCCCTCGGTCGGCGAGGTCCGCGGACTGGGCACCTTCTGGGCACTGGAACTCGTACGGGACGCGGACACCCGCGAGCCGCTCGTCCCGTACAACGCCTCCGGCGCCGACAACGCACCCATGGCGGCCTTCGGGGCGGCCCTGAAGAAGGGCGGTCTGTGGCCGCTCCTCGCCGGGAACCGGATGCACGTCGCCCCGCCCTGCAACGTCTCCGCCGAGGACGTGGCCAAGGGCCTGGCCGTCCTCGACGAGGCCCTCTCGGTCGCCGACGCGCACATGGCCTGACCTGCTGTTCTGTACGGTCGCCCAATCCGTGGGTGCTGGTGTTCGGATGATCCGTGCGGTGGTCAACCCCCCGTACACATGCTGCAATCCGTGCAGTACCACTCAGCACCTACGGACCGGGATGCACGTCAGTCCCGGGGCGGCCCCCAGGGGCCGAACGGCGGGGAGCGGCACGTCTTCGGTCGGGACGCGCGCTGGACGCCGGGCGTACGGGATCCAGACCAATCGGACTCCGTGTTCCCGAGTACCCGAAGGAAGACAGCATGAGCAAGCACGTCCTGGCCCAGAACCAGTACGGCAAGGCCGAGAACCGCATCGTGAAGGTGACCCGCAAGGGCAGCGACGGTTCCTGGCACGAGATCCGCGACCTCAACGTCTCGGTCGCGCTCCGCGGTGAGTTCCGCGACGTCCACCTGACCGGCGACAACGCCAACTGCCTGCCGACGGACACCACCAAGAACACGGTGTACGCCTTCGGCAAGGAGCACGGCATCGCCTCCCCCGAGGCCTTCGGCATCCACCTCGCCAAGCACTTCGTCTCCTCCCAGCAGCCGATCCGCGAGGCGCAGATCCGCATCGAGGAGTTCGCCTGGGAGCGGATCCCGGTCCCGACGCGCAAGGAGCAGCACTCCTTCGTCCGCAAGGGCCAGGAGGTGCGCACCGCGCAGATCACCTACAGCGAGACCACCGGTCTCCAGGTCATCTCCGGCCTGAAGGACCTGACGGTGATGAACTCGACCAACTCCGAGTTCCACGGGTACATCAAGGACAAGTACACGACCCTCAAGGAAGCGTACGACCGCATCCTCGCGACCAAGGTCACCTCCCGCTGGGCGCACTCGGCGCTGGCCGCCGACGACGCGGACTTCGACTGGGACGGGTCGTACAAGAAGGTCCGCAAGCACATGCTCGAAGCCTTCGCGGAGACCTACTCGTACTCGCTCCAGCAGACCCTGAACCAGATGGCCGAGCGCGTCCTCGACAACTGCCCCAAGGTCAACGAGGTGCGCCTCAACCTCCCCAACAAGCACCACTTCCTCGTCGACCTGGAGCCCTTCGGGCTGAAGAACGACAACGAGGTGTACTTCGCGGCGGACCGGCCGTACGGCCTGATCGAGGGCACCATCCACCGCGACGGCGTGCAGCCGGTGATCGCCACGTCCGACTGGATCGTCGCGTAACACCACTGCCCCGCAGCACCGTTCGGCCCGGACCGCGTCGCGGGGTCCGGGCCGTCGTGCTGTTCACTCCCCGGCCGGGCGGCCCACCAGGAGGTTCCAGCGGCCGGAGCGGCCGCTGAGGGTGGTCACGGTCCGCGGCCGCACGTCGAGCCGCCAGAAGGCCCGCTCCGGCAGCTCCAGGGCCCACACCACCGCGGCCCGTACGACGGCCTGCCCGACCACCGCGTCGTGCGGACCGGGCGGCAGCGCGGCCAGGTGCGCCCCGGTCCGGGCGATCAGCGCGGCCACGGACTCCCCGCCGCCCGGGGGCGCGTACGTCGGATCGGTGAGCCAGGCGCGGATCCCCTGCGGGTCCTCGGCGGCGACCTCCTCCAGGGTCCGGCCCGCCCAGTCCCCGGTGGCCGGGCCGGCCAGACCGGCGTGGCCGGGGCACGGGTCCCCGTACCCGAACCGGCCCTGACGGGCGGCGGAGTCGAGCGGGGGCGTGGTCAGGTGCAGCCGTACGGGTGGATTCGGCGGGACCGGGGGTGTCGTCTCGGGCATGTGAGGGAGCGTAGAGCGCGCGCCCACGGCGTGAGACGGCGGACATGCGCCGTGGTGTTCAGGCCACGGGCGCGGTACGGTCTCGGACGACATGACGAAGGTATGACGGAAGTACCGGTGAAATTCCGGCACGGTCGCGCCACTGTGAGTCCTCCCGCAGCAGTGCGGGCAGGGAAGTCAGACCCGCCACCTTCGTCAAGAGCACCACTGACCGGGACGCGTGTTCCCCCTGGAGGTCCTGCCATGGCCCACTCCGCCGTGCCCACGTCGGCGCCCGTAGCCGTCACGCCCCTGTCCCTGAAGGAACTGGCCCCCTGGGCGCTGTTCGTCGGCGTCCTCATGCTGGTCCTGCTGTACCTCGTCGGCGCCGAACAGGGTGCCACCGCGGTCTTCCAGGGCGACACCATCCACGAGTGGATGCACGACGGCCGTCACCTGCTCGGTTTCCCCTGCCACTGACCGGCTGATCCCCGGTCCACGCGCCGCCGGGAACTCCCCCGCGCGCGGCGCCGGTACGGCTCCGCGCAGGGCCCGTCCCCTGCGTGACTCCGCGGGACACGCACCCGCGGAGCGCCGTACGGCCCACGCGTCGCTTCCGCCTGCCCTGTGGACCCCGGAGATCCCCCGCTCCCCCCTCTCCGCCCCAGCAAGGGAAACCGACGCATGAACCGCATCTCCCCACGTGTCCTGCTGATCCGGGGCATGCTGGCCGGCCTGCTCGCCGGCGTGGCCGCCTTCCTCGTCGCGTACGTCCTCGGCGAGTCCAAGGTGGACGCCGCCATCGCCATCGAGGAAGCAGCCTCCGCCGGGCACGACCACGCCGAGGACGCCCCGGTCAGCCGCGCCCTGCAGGCCACGGCCGGCCTCGGCACGGGCACCCTCCTCTACGGCGTCGCGCTCGGCGGCATCGCCGCGCTCGTCTTCTGCTACGCCCTGGGCCGGCTCGGCCGCTTCGGCCCGCGGGCCACCGCCGCGCTGGTCTCCGGGGGCCTGTTCCTCACCGTGAACCTGGTCCCGTTCCTCAAGTACCCGGCCAACCCGCCGGCCGTGGGCGACCCCGACACGGTCGTGCGGCGGACCACCCTGTTCGTCCTGATGATCGCCCTGAGCATGCTGCTCGCGGCGGGTGCCCTGATCCTGGGGCGGCGTCTGGCCCCCTCCCTGGGCAACTGGAACGCCTCGATCGCCGCCTCGCTGTCCTTCGTCGTGGCGGTGGGCATCGCCTACGCCCTGCTCCCCGGCATCAACGAGGTGCCGGCCGACTTCCCGGCCGCGCTGATCTGGCAGTTCCGCCTCGCCTCGCTGGGTATCCAGGTGGCCCTGTGGACGACTTTCGGCCTGGCCTTCGGATTTCTAGCCGAACGCGCTATTGCCCCGGCCGCCGCACCCCAGGAGGCTGTACAGCCGATGAGTTGAGCACGACACGCCTGTTGCGGGTGTGGAAGGTGGGAGCCGGGACATGCCGACCGCGATCTGGTATTGGCGGGGCTGGACCGGCGCCGCACCCTTCTGGCTGAACTCCTTACTCCTGGTCCTGGCCCCGTTCACGGCCGCGACCCTGCTCGCGCAGATCGGGGTCATCACCGCACTGGCCGCCCTGGGCGGACTGGCCCGCCAACTCTGGTTCGGGGACTACGGCCACCCCGCGATCCACCTCGCCGCCGCCCTCATGGGGGCGGCGGCGGTCGCGTTCGTGGTGATCTGAGCGCCTTGCCCGCCCCGGCCCGGGACCCCGTGAACCCCCTGGCGACAATGGGAGTTCGAACGGAGCGGGGAGCTGGTGTGGCGTCAGGGCGGGACGTACCCGAGGAATATCTGACCGGGTACGCGGGGATCCTCGCGGACGTCCGGACCACCGGACGCCGCCCCGGCCCCGAGGCACTCGCCGCCCGGCGGGCCCTCGGCGCGCGGGCCGCCGCCGCCGGGTACGGGCTGCGCACCCTCGTCGGCGCCCATCTCGCCGCCACCCGGGCCGCACTCGAAGGGCACGGCGCCCCGGACCCCGTGCTGGCGGCGGCGGAGCAGGCCGTGGACGCCTTCGCCGAGGGCTACGAGCGGGCCCGGCACCTGCTGGTGCGCCGCGAGGAGGCCGCCCGCCGGGAGTACGTCGACGACCTGCTGCTCGGCCGGGGAGACCCCTGCCGCCTCGCCGAACGGGCTTCGCGCTTCGGACCGTCCCCGTCGCCCGCGTACACGGTGGCCGTCGCGCGCGGCCCGCAGCCCTGCGAGGACGCGGGCCCGGCCGCCCGCCGCGTGGAAGCGGCCCTGACCGGGCGGTTCGGGGACGGCGCCGCCCTCCTCGCCACCAAGGGCGGCCTGCTGGTCTGCGTGGCCCCGGGCGACCGGGACGAGGTGCCGGTCCACTTCGCGCGGCAGGCGTGCGCGGCGCTCCCGGGCGCGGGGCTCGTCGCGATCGGGCGCCCGCGTCCGGGCACCGGCGGGATCGCGGCCTCGTACGAGGAGGCCCGCGACGCCCTCGGCCTCGCGGACCGGCTCGGCTTCGAGGGACCCGTACTGCGCGCCGCCGACCTGCTGGTGTTCCCGCTGCTGACCCGGGACCGGGCCGCCCTGGCCGACCTGGTGCTGAGCGTGCTCGGGCCGCTGCGGGCCGGACGGGGCGGGGCCGGGCCGCTGCTGGAAACCCTGGCGGCGTACTTCGACTCCGGGTGCGTGGCCGCGGAGTCGGCCCGGCGGCTGGGCCTGAGCGTGCGGGCACTGACCTACCGGCTGGAGCGGATCCACCGGATGACCGGCCACGACCCCGGGGATCCCGTGCAGCGGTACACCCTGCAGACGGCAGCGATCGGGGCCCGGCTGCTGGACTGGCCCGCGCACCCCCTGCCGCCGGACGCGGGCGCGGACCCGGACGCCGCGTCAGGGGCGTGAACGCGCCGCCCTGCAGGGCGGCGCGGGGCGGGGGCCGTCGCACCGCCGGGTCCGCCCTCACCCGTTCGGGCGCACGGCGTCGACCCACCGGGAGCGCACCCGGCGCACCGCCCCGAGCTGCGAAGACACCGGCGCACGGCCACGACACGCCGGTGACGAACCGTCACTTCCGGGCGTGCCCGTGCGGTGCCGGGCGCCCGGGAGCGGTCCACTGCTCACAGGAACCGGCCGCCCGAGCCGGCCCGGGAGGAACGCCATGGCCCGCGCCCAGTGGATCGTCGCCGCGCTGACGGTCACTCTGATCTGCACCGGAGTGGGCCTGTTGCGCGGCAGTCAGGGCGCGGAGTCCGCCACCACCGGCACCGCCGACGCGCTGCCCTCCCGGGCGCTGGGTCTGTCCGGACACCGGCGGCTCGTGCGCGGGCTCGAACACTCCGGGGCGCACGGTCCGGGCACCGGGCCCCGGGGGGTGTCCGCCGCACCGCTGCGCGCCTCGCGCCCGCTGCGGCTGCGCATCCCCAGCCTGGGGGTGGACCTCCCGCTGGCGCGGGGCCCGCAGAACGCCGAGGGCGTGGCCGGCTGGGACCCCGAGGGCCCGGTGCCCGGCAGCGCGGGCACCGCCGTGGTCAGCGGGGACGGGCTGCCGCTCGCCGAGCTGCGGCGGGGGCGCACCATCGAGATCCCGCGCGCGGACCACCGTACGGCCGTGTTCACCGTCGAACGGATCTCGCCCGGCGTGGTCGGTGGCTCCGCCGACCGGCCCGGGCGGGCCCGGCTGCGGCTGATCAGCGGGGAGACCACGGTCCTGGCGCGGCTGACCGGGCCGCTGCGCACCCGCTGAGCGCGGGGTCCCGGTGGGGCGGTGGCGGACGTCAGCCGAGGGGGGTGTCTTCGTCCCCCGGTCGGGGGCTTCTGGGGCCCGGCGGGGGAGCCGCCCGGTGCGCCGGGGCATGGAGGGCGTCATGAGCGGTGCGCGGTACGCGCGGACGGTGGCGGCGCGGGCCCTGACGGTGGCCTGCGTCGCGCTGCTGTGCCTGTTCGGCGCCGGTCCGGCGGCCGGTACGGCCTCCGCCCTGGCCGCGGACTCCCGTTCGGCCTCCTCCGCCCCCGCCGAGCCCACCGAAGGGCAGTCGGACGGGGCAGCGGACTCCGACGCCCGCGCGGCCGTACGGACGGCGGTGCGTACGACGCCCGCCGTCCGGCGGCTGCCGGGGATGTTTCACGTGAAACACGTGTGCGATGCGGCCCGGCCGCCGCACGCGGCCCGGGGCGGGGAGACGGCACCGGCAGGATCCCCGCGGACGGTTCGGAGCGTGGTCCTGCGCTGCTGAGCGGACCGAGCAGCAGCGCGTCCCCCACACTCCCGAACCACCGTGAGGTTCCGCCATGCCCATCGACCCGTACGCCGCCCTGAACGCCATGCTCCGCGCCGAGGCCGCCCGCCACTCCCCGCCGGTCCGCCCGACCCCGGAACGGCCGGCATCCGCGCCGCGGCCGGCCGGCCCCGAGGCGGTGGTCGCGACCGCGACCACGGCCACGTCCGCGGGCCGGGAGGAGGAGCCGGAGGCGGGAGCGAGGCCGGGCCCGGCCTCCCCGGCCGCCTAGCCATCGGGGAGGCCACCGCATGGAGCGGGGGGGGGGGGGGGGGGGGGGGGGGGGGGGGGGGGGGGGCGGGGGGGGGGGCGGGGGGGGTGGGGGGGTTGTGGGGGGTGGGGGGTGGGCGGGGGGTCCCGGTCGGGTGGG
>NZ_JBGWAB010000077.1:0-36159 GCF_041862025.1 Streptomyces sp. AB3(2024) | reverse complement strand
ATCACGGTTGAAACCACCGGACGGACGGTCGTCGCGACGGAAACCGCCACCACGGTTGTCGTCACGACGGTCACCACCGGAACGGAAACCACCCGACGGACGGTCGTCGCGACGGAAGCCACCACGGTCGCCACCACGGTCATCACGGTTGAAACCACCGGACGGACGGTCGTCGCGACGGAAACCGCCACCACGGTTGTCGTCACGACGGTCACCACCGGAACGGAAACCACCCGACGGACGGTCGTCGCGGCGGAAGCCACCACGGTCGCCACCACGGTCGTCGCGGCGGTTGTCGCGGCGCTCGTAGTTGCCCCGGTCGTCACGGCGCTCGAAGGTGCGCTCCTGGGCGACGGGCTCGGCCACGGCGGCGACGGCTGCCGCGACCTCGGCCTCGGCGGCCTCGACGACCTCGGCGACGGCGGCCTCCGGGTCCTCACCGCGCTCGCGGGCGGAACGGGCGACGAGGCGGTCGGCCTCCTCGCGCAGCTCCGCGGCGCGGCGGGTCAGGCGCTCCAGCTGCTTGGTGAGGTCGGCGACCTCGCGCTCGGCCTGCTTGGCGGCGTTGTTCGCGGAGTCGGCCTGGACCTGGGTGAGCGAACGCGCACCGGTGATCTCGGCGACCTCGGGGTCGAACGCGCCGACGCCCTGGACGATGTGGCGCGAGGCGTCGACGCCCGCGTCCTCCATCAGGCGGAAGATCTGGCGACGCTGGTGCGGCAGGGCCAGGGAGACCACGACGCCCGACTTGCCGGCGCGGGCGGTACGGCCCGAGCGGTGCAGGTAGTCCTTGTGGTCGCCGGCCGGGTCCACGTTGAGGACCAGGTCGATGCCGTCGACGTGGATGCCGCGGGCGGCGACGTCGGTGGCGACGAGCGCGTTGACGTAGCCGTCCTTGAAGTCCGCGAGGACGCGGGTACGGGCGCCCTGCGTCATGCCGCCG
Source organism: Streptomyces sp. AB3(2024) (assembly GCF_041862025.1). Classification (NCBI taxonomy): domain Bacteria; kingdom Bacillati; phylum Actinomycetota; class Actinomycetes; order Kitasatosporales; family Streptomycetaceae; genus Streptomyces; species Streptomyces sp. AB3(2024). The sequence goes on along the minus strand of NZ_JBGWAB010000077.1, from coordinate 35,216 downwards.
TGCAGCGCGTCGGCCTTCACGCCGGCCTCGATGAGCTGCTCGGCGATGCGGTCGGCGCCCAGCTGGGTGCGGACGAAGATGATGGTGCGGCCCTTGCGGGCGGCGATGGCGGCCGTGACCGGCGCCTTGTCCTTCGGCTTCACGACGAGGACGTGGTGGGTCATGGTCGAGACGTTGCCCTGGGCGCTGTCGACCTCGTGCGTGACGGGGTTGGACAGGTAGCGCTTGACCAGGGTGCCGATCTCGTTCTCCATGGTGGCGGAGAAGAGCATGCGCTGGCCGCCGCCGGGGATCTGGTCGAGCAGCTCGGTGACCTCGGGCAGGAAGCCCAGGTCGGCCATCTGGTCGGCCTCGTCGAGAACGGCGACCTCGACGTTCTCCAGCGAGCAGGCGCCGCGGTTGATGATGTCGCGCAGGCGGCCCGGGGTGGCGACGAGGACGTCGACACCGCGCTCCAGGGCGTAGATCTGGTTGCCCATGGAGGTACCGCCGCAGACGACCTTCATCTTCAGGCCGAGGACGTCGCCGTAGGGCTGGAGGGCGTCCGCGACCTGCATCGCGAGCTCACGCGTCGGCGTGAGGATGATCGCGCGGGGCTTCTTCTTGTCGGTGTGGCCACCGGCCAGGCGGGCCAGGGCGGGCAGACCGAAGGAGAGGGTCTTGCCGGAGCCCGTACGACCGCGTCCGAGGATGTCCTTGCCGGCCAGGGCGTCCGGGATGGTCGCGGCCTGGATCGGGAACGGGGTGGTGACACCGTTCTGGGCGAGCTTGCGCACGACGCCCTCGGGCAGACCGAGGTCCGCGAAGGTGATGGTGGGCTCGGCGTCGCCGGCCTCGTCGGCGGAGTCGGCGGTGTCGCCGGTCACGTCGGCCTCAAGGGCCTCGATGATCTCGTCCGCCTCGATGGCCTCCATGGCCTCGGTGACCGCGAGGGTCTCGGCGTCGACGATCTCGTTGGTGTCGTTCTCGGGCATGACGGAACGGTCAGAACTGGAAATGGACATGCGAAATGCGAAACCTTCCGGAGTCTCGGCACGCGCCCAAACTCCGTGAATCGCAAATCGACCGCCTCAATGCGGTCAGCCACGGCTAGGGAGAGTACGCGCCACACGGCGCTCTTCGGATTCGGCGCCGGGCAATGGGATCAAACGATCTATAACCATACGCACCCTCCTGGGGGTCTGGCAAGTCGCTCCGCGCGAATGGCCTCTGACCTGCGACGACGCCAAGGATGCGCATTCCGGGCAGCCCGGCCCGACCGGGCGGGACCCCCCGTGCGCTAGGCCGTTCCGGTGGTCGGTCCGGACGTCGGCGGGGTCGGCGGACCGGTCTCCGGCGGCGTGGGGTGCGTCACAGGAGGGGTCGGTTCCACCACGGGCGGGGTGGTCGTCGACCCTCCGCTCCCGCCGGACCCGGACCCCGATCCGGAACCAGAGCCTCCGGATCCAGAACCCGAGCCGGAACCCGACCCCGACCCGGAGCCCGAGCCGCCGGAGCCCGAGCCGCCCGATCCGGAACCGGAACCCGAACCGCCGCCGGACGGGACCGGCCCGCCCTGCCCGCCCGCCCCTCCCCCCGGCCCGGCCGACGGCGAGGGCAGCCCCGGTTTCGCGGGGGCACCCGGGCCGGGTGAGGCCCCGGTCGCGCCGGAAGCCTTCCCGGGCTCAGCGGACTTGCCGTCCTGGTTCCCCGTACCGTCCTTCACGCCATGGCCGTTGCCGTGGATCCCGGAGCCGTGGCCGACCTGGCCGGCACTCGTCCCGGCCGTGTCCTTGCCGCCCACGGAGGCCGCGGGACCCGGCTTGGCGGCCTCCTCGCCGACGCTCATGCAGCCTGCCGTCGCCGCCACGGCGAGCACGGAGACGGCCAGTCTCAGGGAAGCGGACATGGGGCGCGGCAAAGGGCGCACGGGGGCACCTCCGGGACACTGGACGGGGTCCGCGTTGGGCGGGTCAATGAGCCCAACTCCCTTTACCCCGTAAGAGACACGCCCCTTACGAGAACAGCTGTCGGGCCACTTGCGAGCCGAGGTGCACGGCACCGAGCCCGACCAGCACCGATCCCAGGACGTTCGCGACGGCGAGGAACCTCCAGCCGCGCTCCGCCAGCCGCAGCGTCTCGTAGGAGAAGGTCGAGTACGTGCTCAGCGCCCCGCACAGGCCCGTCCCGAGCAGCAGCGCCGCCCCCGAGGATCCCGCCCCGGCCAGCACCGCCCCCGTCAGCGCCCCCAGCAGCAGGCAGGCGGCCGCGTTGACCACGAAGGTCCCCCACGGGAAGACGGAGTCGTGCCGGGACTGGACGGCCCGGTCGGTCAGGTAGCGCAGCGGCGCACCGACCACCGCGCCGGCCACCACCAGCAGCCAGTTCACCCGCGTCCCCGTCCGTCCGGCCCGCCACGGCCCGCCACGGGCCGCACCGCGAGCCGGACCGCGAGCCGGGCCGCCGAGGCCGCCGCCCAGACGGCGCCCAGCGCGGCGGCCACCGTGAGCCCGGCGTACGCCAGCGCGGCCTCCGCCCGCCCCGCGTCCAGCAGCCCGGAGAACTCGACGGCGTACGTCGAGAAGGTGGTGAACCCGCCGAGCACCCCGACGCCGACGAACGGCCGCACCAGCGGATGGGGGGCGCTGCGCCCGCCCTCGCTGATCAGCACCATCAGCACGCCGATCAGCGCGCAGCCCGAGACGTTGATCCAGAAGGTGGCCCAGGGGAACGCCCCGGGCCCGCTCGGCCACAGCAGGCCCACCCCGTAGCGCGCCGAGGCCCCCAGGGCCCCGCCCGCCGCGATCGCCGCCAGCACCGGGCCCTGCGGTTCGGCGCGCTGGGCGGGTACGTGGAGGTCGACGTCGGGGTCGATCGCCTCGCCGCCCGCCGCCGGGCGGGTCACCCGTAGCCCAGCGCGTGCAGTCGTTCGTCGTCGATCCCGAAGTGATGGGCGATCTCGTGCACCACCGTCACCTCCGTCTCGGCGACCACGCTCTCCCGGTCCTCGCACATCCGCAACGTGGGGTTCCGGTAGATGGTGATGCGGTCCGGCAGCACGCCGGCGTACCACTCGCCGCGCTCCGTGAGCGGGGTCCCCTCGTACAGGCCGAGCAGTTCGGGATCGTCCGCCGGCGGCTCGTCCTCGACGAACACCGCGACGTTGTCCATCAGCCGCGTGAGCTCCGGCGGGATGCGGTCCAGGGCCTCTGCGACGAGCTCCTCGAACTCCTCGCGCGTCATCTCCAGCACCCGGCCATTGTCGCCCCGGGGGAAACCGTTTTGGCGATAGCTCCCCCGATCCCATATGCTTCTCACGTCCCCGACGCGCTGGAAAGTGCCCGGCGGGCCTTTAGCCCTCATCGTCTAGTGGCCCAGGACGCCGCCCTTTCAAGGCGGTAGCACGGGTTCGAATCCCGTTGGGGGTACGCAGTACATGTGCGAGACTTGTTCTCGCACAATGCAAGGACCTGTGGAGCAGTTGGTTAGCTCGCCACCCTGTCAAGGTGGAGGTCGCGGGTTCAAGTCCCGTCAGGTTCGCTGAGGCTGGAAACAGTCTCGTGGCTGGGTAGCTCAGTTGGTACGAGCGATCGCCTGAAAAGCGATAGGTCGCCGGTTCGACCCCGGCCCCAGCCACAAAAGGAAGGCCCCGTCCATCGGACGGGGCCTTTCGCGTTCACCCCTCCCGCTGCGTCCGGCGCCAGCGCACCAGCCCGACCGCCACCGCACCCGCGGCGACCAGGCCCAGCAGCGCCCAGTCCGGCACCGCGTCCGCGACGGAGCGCACCCGCTCCTCCACCGCGTACGAATCGTCCACGTCCAGCAGCCCGGGCAGGGCGCTCGCCCCGTCGAAGGCCAGGAACAGGGCGCCCAGGGTGATGAAGAACAGGCCGGACAGCAGCGAGGTCGAGTGCAGCCGGAGCCGGCCCAGCCGCAGGGGCCGGCCGCGCAGCCAGCGCCGACGGCCCAGGTCGAAGCGCTCCCAGAGCAGGGCCAGCAGGAACAGGGGCACGGCCATGCCCAGCGCGTACACGGCCAGCAGCAGGCCGCCGTAGACCGGACTGCCGCTGACCGCCGCCACCGTCAGGACGCTGCCCAGGATCGGACCGGCGCAGAAGCCGGCCAGCCCGTAGACGGCGCCCAGCGCGTACACGGACAGCGCGGTGACCGGCCGGATCCGCCCGGACAGCTCGGAGATCCGGCGGGAGGAGAAGCCCAGTCCGAGGATCTGCGCGAGACCGAGCGCGATGATCAGCCACCCGCCGAAGAGGACGAGCCCCTCGCGGTGGCCGTGGAAGAACCGGCCCGCGTACGAGCCCGCCGCGCCCAGCGGTACGAGGGTGCTCGCGAGGCCGGCGTAGAAGATCCCGGTGCGGGCCAGGAGCCGGGAGGTGGAGTCGATCGAGTAGGCGAAGAAGGCGGGCAGCAGCAGGGCGCTGCACGGGCTCAGCAGGGCGAGGAGGCCGCCCAGCAGGGCGGCCAGGTATCCGATGCCGTTCACTTGGCCGCCGCCGCGGCGGCCCGGCTGATGGCGGCCTCGAAGGCGGCGAGGGGCTGGGCACCGGCCAGGGGCTGCCCGCCGACCAGGAAGGAGGGGGTGGAGCTCACGCCGATGCGGTAGCCCTCCTCCTGGTCCCTGCGCAGCGCCTCGGCGGCCTGCGGGCCGGCCATGTCCCGGCGGAAGCGTTCCAGGTCGGGGACCCCGGCCTCGCGGGCCAGCTCGACGAGCCGTTCCTCGCCGAAGCCCTTCTCCTTGGAGCCGTCGGCGTACGCGGCGGCGTGGAAGGCCGCGAAGCGGTCCTGCTGTCCGGCCGCCCAGGCGGCCTTGGCGGCGGCCTCGGAGTCGGCGCCGAAGATCGGGAAGTTGCGCCACTCGATGCGCAGGGTGCCGGCGTCGACGTACTTCTTCACCAGGGCGGGCTCGGTGTCCCGGGCGAACTTGCCGCAGTAGCCGCACTTGAAGTCGGAGTACTCGATGAGGACGACGGGCGCGTCGGGGCGGCCCAGCGCCAGCTTGTCGCCCGCTTCGCGGCGGGCCAGGGCCTTGAGCTCGGCCAGGGGGTCCTCGGCGCGGGGGGTGGAGCCGGCGGCGGAGGCTGTGTCGCGGGACTCGTCCCGGGGGGCCGAGGCCTGCCAGGAGACGAGTCCGAGGGTGATTGCGGTGGCGGCGACCCCGGCGCAGACCAGCAGGGGCGTGCGGGAGGCGCGTTTGCGGGAGGCGGGCTTGCGGGAGGAAGAGGACATACGGGTGCTCCTGAGGGGCGGAAGGGTGAGGGGGACCGGTGGTGACCGCTCCCCTTACACCCGCAGCACCGACAGCTCCACGGGGCCGGGCGCCGGCCGGTCCGGCCCGCGTACGAGGACCCGTAGGGGCGCCGTGCCGCGCGGGCGGGCCCCCTCGGGGACGACCCCGGCGGCCGGGAGCTGCGCGTGCTCGCACCCGGTCCGCGGCGGAACGGCGGGGACGCCGCCGTGGTCGGGGGCATCGGGCGCGCAGCGGGGTCCCTGCTCCCGCGGCCCCGCCGCCGCGGCCGGCACGAAGGCCCCGACCGCCCCGGCGACACCGACAGCACCGCCCGACACGACGCCCGCCGGCACCACGGCACCCGACACGACGCCCGCCGGCACCACGGCACCGGGCACGACGGCCGACGGGGCAACGGCACCCAGCACGACGGCCGGCGGCGCAACGGCACCCAGCACGACGGCCGGCGGCGCAACCGCCCCCGGCCGGGCCACGACACCCGGCATCCCGCCCGGCAGGGCAGCGGCGCCCAGGAGCGTCGCGAGCACGGCTGCCAGGAGGCACCACACACGACGGCGGCGGGACACAGTGGGCTGCCTCTCACTTACACAAACGGGGGGACTCGTCCCGAAATGGTACGGGGAGGGGCACAAATGCGTTCGCCACCCGCCCGGCCCAGGTGAGATCCTCGACCAGGTATGTCTACTTCCTTCGCCGCCCTGCAGACGCTTCTCGGTGAGATCTCCCTCCGTGACGCGCACCGCCTCGGCCGCCGCCTCGAAGGCGCCCGCCGCATCCGCAAGCCCGAGGCCAAGCAGGCCGTGCTCGACGAGATCGCCGCGGAGGCCACCAAGGCCGCCGGGCGACTGGCCGGCCGTGCCTCGCGGATGCCGGAGGTCACGTATCCCGAGAACCTGCCCGTCAGCCAGAAGAAGGACGAGATCGCCGAGGCGATACGCGACCACCAGGTCGTGATCGTCGCGGGCGAGACCGGATCCGGCAAGACCACGCAGATCCCCAAGATCTGCATGGAGCTGGGGCGCGGTGTCCGGGGCATGATCGGGCACACCCAGCCCCGCCGGATCGCCGCCCGCACGGTCGCGGAGCGGATCGCGGAGGAGCTGAGGTCCGAGATCGGCCAGACGGTCGGCTGGAAGGTCCGGTTCACCGACCAGGTGGACCAGGACGCGACCTTCGTGAAGCTGATGACGGACGGCATCCTGCTCGCCGAGATCCAGACGGACCGCGAGCTGCGCGCGTACGACACGATCATCATCGACGAGGCGCACGAGCGGTCCCTGAACATCGACTTCCTCCTCGGTTACCTGGCGACGCTGCTGCCCAAGCGCCCCGACCTGAAGGTCGTCATCACCTCGGCGACCATCGACCCCCAGCGGTTCTCCCGGCACTTCGGGGACGCTCCGATCGTCGAGGTCAGCGGGCGGACGTACCCGGTGGAGGTCCGCTACCGGCCGCTGCTGGAGGAGGACTCCGAGGACGCCGACCGCGACCAGATCACCGCGATCTGCGAGGCCGTCGACGAACTCCAGGGGGAGGGGCCGGGCGACATCCTGGTGTTCCTCTCCGGTGAGCGCGAGATCCGGGACACGGCGGACGCGCTGGAGAAGCGCAAGCTCCGCTTCACCGAGGTGCTCCCCCTCTACGCCCGTCTCTCGCACGCCGAGCAGCACCGGGTGTTCCAGCAGCACACGGGCCGGCGGATCGTCCTGGCGACGAACGTCGCGGAGACGTCCCTGACGGTCCCCGGCATCAAGTACGTGATCGACCCGGGCACGGCCCGCATCTCGCGCTACAGCCACCGCACCAAGGTGCAGCGGCTGCCCATCGAGCGGATCTCGCAGGCCAGCGCCAACCAGCGCAAGGGCCGCTGCGGCCGTACCAGCGACGGCATCTGCATCCGGCTCTACTCCGAGGCCGACTTCAACGCCCGTCCGGAGTTCACGGACGCCGAGATCCTGCGCACGAACCTGGCCTCGGTCATCCTCCAGATGACCGCGGCGGGCCTGGGCGAGATCGAGAAGTTCCCCTTCATCGACCCGCCGGACCACCGCAACATCCGGGACGGCGTGCAGCTGCTCCAGGAGCTGGGCGCGCTGGACCCGGCCGAGAAGGACCACAAGAAGCGGCTCACCCCGATGGGCCGCCAGCTGTCCCAGCTGCCCGTGGACCCGCGGCTGGCGCGCATGGTGGTGGAGGCGGACAAGAACAACTGCGTCCGCGAGGTCATGGTGATCGCGGCGGCGCTGTCGATCCAGGACCCGCGCGAGCGGCCCTCGGACAAGCAGACGCAGGCGGACCAGAACCACGCCCGCTTCAAGGACGAGACGAGCGACTTCCTCTCGTTCCTGAACATGTGGCGCTACGTCCGCGAGCAGCAGAAGGAACGCGGCTCGTCGTCCTTCCGCCGGATGTGCAAGCAGGAGTACCTGAACTTCCTGCGCATCCGCGAATGGCAGGACATCTACTCGCAGCTGCGCACGGTCGCCAAGACGATGGGGATCCACGTCAACGAGGCGGACGGCGCCGAGACGAACATCCACATCTCACTGCTGGCCGGCTTGCTGTCGCACATCGGCCTGAAGGACACCGACAAGAACGAATACCTGGGCGCCCGCTCGGCCAAGTTCGCGATCTTCCCGGGATCCTCCCTCTTCAAGAAGCAGCCGAAGTTCCTGATGTCGGCGGAGCTGGTCGAGACCTCGCGGCTGTGGGCGCGGGTGAACGCGAAGGTGGAGCCCGAGTGGGTGGAGCCGCTCGCGCAGCACCTGATCAAGCGCACGTACAGCGAGCCGCACTGGGAGAAGGACCAGGCGGCGGTGATGGCGTACGAGAAGGTGACCCTGTACGGGGTGCCGATCGTCGCCCAGCGGAAGATCAACTACGGCCGCATCGACCCCGAGGTCTCGCGGGAGCTGTTCATCCGCAACGCGCTGGTCGAGGGCGACTGGCGCACGCACCACAAGTTCTACGCCGACAACCGCAAGCTCCTCACCGAGGTGGAGGAGCTGGAGAACCGGGCGCGGCGCCGGGACATCGTGGTCGACGACGAGACCCTCTTCGACTTCTACGACCAGCGCATCCCCGAGCACGTGGTCTCGGGGGCGCACTTCGACTCCTGGTGGAAGCACAAGAAGCGCGAGGAGCCCGAACTCCTCGACTTCGAGCGCGAGATGCTGCTCACGGAGAAGGCGGCCGGGGTCACCAAGGCCGACTACCCGGACAGCTGGCAGCAGGGCCGGCTGAAGTTCCGGGTGACCTACCAGTTCGAGCCGGGCGCGGACGCGGACGGCGTGACCGTCCACCTCCCGCTCCAGGTGCTGAACCAGGTCACGGACGAGGGCTTCGACTGGCAGATCCCGGGGCTGCGCGAGGAGGTCGTCACCGAGCTGATCCGTTCGCTGCCGAAGCCGATCCGCCGGCACTACGTACCGGCGCCGAACTTCGCGACCCGCTTCCTGGACACGGCCGTCCCCCTGCAGGAGCCGCTGCACGTGACGCTGGCGCGGGAGCTCCACCGGATGGTCGGAGTGCCGGTCTCGGCCGACGACTTCGACCTGTCCCGGATCCCGGACCACCTGAAGATCACCTTCCGGATCATCGACGAGCGGCGCAAGAAGCTCGCCGAGGACAAGGACCTGGAGGCCCTGCGGCTCTCCCTGAAGCCCAAGGCCCGCCAGGCCCTGTCCAAGGCCGCGGCGGCCACCGCCGAGCGGGCGGGCGGGGAGTCGCTGGAGCGCTCCGGGCTGACCGACTGGACGATCGGCACCCTGACCCGGGTGTTCGAGACCCGGCGGGCGGGCCAGCCGGTGAAGGCGTACCCGGCACTGGTGGACGCGGGGACGAGCGTCTGCGTACGGCTCTTCGACACCGAGGCCGAGCAGCAGCAGGCCATGTGGCTGGGCACCCGGAGGCTGATCCTCCTCAACATCCCGGTGAACCCGGCGAAGTTCGCCTCGGACAAGCTCACCAACCAGCAGAAGCTGGCCCTGTCCCGCAACCCGCACGGCTCCATCCAGGCGCTGTTCGACGACTGCGCCACGGCTGCGGCCGACAAACTGATCGCCGACCACGGCGGTCCGGCCTGGGACGAGGCGGGCTTCCGGAAGCTCTACGACGCGGTGCGGGCCGATCTGGTGGACACGACCGTACGGACGGTCGCGCAGGTGCAGCAGGTGCTCGCCGCCTGGCAGGCGTGCGAGCGGCGGCTGAAGGCGACCAACAGCCTGGCCCTGATGGGGAACGTCGCGGACGTGAAGGCTCAGCTGGCGGCCCTGGTGCCGGCCGGCTTCGTGACCCTCGCGGGCCTGCGCCGGCTGCCGGACCTGATGCGGTACCTGGTGGCGGCCGACCGGCGGCTCCAGCAGATGCCGACGGGCGCCCAGCGCGACACCACGCGCATGGAGAAGGTCCACGAGATGCGGGACGAGTACCTGTGGCTGCTGGAACAGCTGCCGAAGGGCCGCCCGGTGCCGGAGGCGGTCACCGAGATCCGCTGGATGATCGAGGAACTGCGGGTCAGCTACTTCGCCCACGCGCTCGGGACGGCGTACCCGATCTCCGACAAACGCATCGTGAAGGCGGTCGACGCCCTCGCCCCGTGATCGGGTTCGACCGCACCCCCTGACCTGCTGTACAGTGTCATTCGCAGCCAGGCAATCGGCTGCGAACGAGGACCTGTGGAGCAGTTGGTTAGCTCGCCACCCTGTCAAGGTGGAGGTCGCGGGTTCAAGTCCCGTCAGGTTCGCAGAAACGTCAGGGCCCGTATTCCGCAAGGGATACGGGCCCTGACGCGTTTCCGGGGCCGACCCCGGCGGGCACCGGGGCACCCCCCGTGTCCGCATGATCACCCAGCCGATCGCGCGGCGACCCCGAACGGCCCTGAGGGCCCTTCAGCGGCCACTGAAGGCCCCGCGTCGTCTCACACTCCACTCCCGGTCCGACGGGGCCTCCAGGGGCCTTCCAGCGGCTCGGGCTACACCTGTCACCCGGGAGGGCGAATTCCCCCATCCGCGTGAGTCGCTCTGCGCCGGGAGATCCCCTTACGGGGTGCATTGCCGGATGTACAAGAGTTATCAGATGTGACGGGAGTCACCACACGAGTTTTTGAGACCCGCACGTTTATCGGACTCCTACGCCCGCTCGATTTAATATGTGCAATGGCACCCATCCCGCCGGCACCCCTGCAGCCGCGGGACGGCACCCCCCTCCGGGCATAAAAAAGATCGCGCTGGACCCGGCGGAGTCCAGCGCGATCGACGGTGTGGCCTGTTGGGGCAAGCTCCACCGCATGAAGCCTTGTGGGTTTCATCGGATTGGGGGACCCGATACGAACCCGTTTAAAGCAGTGGTGCTGCGGGACCTCAGGCCTCGCTGCGCTGCTGCGGAATTCCCGCGAGCAGTGCGCGAACCTCGGCCTCGCGGTAACGGCGGTGTCCACCCAGGGTGCGGATGGACGTGAGCTTGCCAGCCTTGGCCCAGCGGGTGACCGTCTTCGGGTCCACGCGGAACATCGTGGCAACCTCAGCCGGGGTCAGCAGCGGCTCGGCATCAGGGGTGCGAGCGGTCATGAGCGGCCTCCTCGGGAGAACCGAACCATCTCGGTTCTTTCCTCTAAATTCTGCACCTTGGCCCGCGTTGCCCGAAATGGACATACGCAGGCCGAGTCGGTTATAGGACGAACGGCTTGTCCTCGGCACTACAACTACACCATCCGTCCAGCCCCAAGGGCCAAACCGATGGAATTGCCCTCCGAGGTGTTCATCAGCGGCGGAAGCCGATGGACCGCCCCATAACGGACAGTCACCCCACTGTGACGATCAGTCACAGAGCGATCAGGAGTCGTCAGACCCCCCATAGAGTGCAATACCGAGCATTCCGCCCTTAGTTGGGCGGAAGGAACCCTCCCCGGACTCCTTGTCCTATTTTGGCACGAGGGTAGGGGAAGGGCGCAAGGGTGTAGATAGTGCGTTCCGTCACGCTTGGGCCAATGGCCCGTATCAGGACGTAGGTCCTGGGACTAAGACCCTAATGTGGCGATCAAGCCTCTGATCAGCCACTTGTGCCCGATCAGCCGATGACAACCGATACGGGCGATACGCACCGCGTCCGAAAGGGGGTGCGGCCACCGTCACACGATGCCTCATCCGTCAGTTCGCGAACAGTCTCTCCCGCACCTTTCGCCAGCGCAGTGCCAATTCGACGTACACCTGCGACGCCCCGTCGAGGTCCCCCGCCCGCAACGCCGCGATGCCCTCCGCCAGATCGCGGGCCGTCCGGTCCCCCGCCAGCTCGTCAGCGGGCAGCGCGTGCAGCAGCCCGCCGTAGTCCAGTTCGACCATCGACCGCGGGTGGAACTCCTCCAGCCAGCTGCCGACCTCCACCAGCCCCTCGGCCAGCGGCCCGTACCCCTCCGCCTGCCGCAGCGTCCGCAGCCCCCGGGCCAGGCGCCGCCGGGCCTGCACCATCGGCGTCCGGTAGCGCAGCCGTTCGCCCGGCAGGTACTCCCGTTCCTCGTCCGCCACCAGCACGAACCAGCGCAGCGGCACCTGCCACACCCCCGTGCGGATCCACGGGCGCGCGTCCGGGTTCCGCTCGCGCCACGCCTCGTACTCCTCGGCGGAGCGGCGGCGGGTCTCCGCCGGAAGGGCCGCGTCGAGGACCGGCGGGGGGAAGGTGTCCGCCAGCTCCCGCAGCGCCAGCCAGCCGCGCAGCCGGGTCCGCCAGGGGCAGACCAGCAGCGACCCGTCCAGCTCCGCCGTAAAGGCGTCCGCGCTCTCGTGCGCCGGGACCCCGACCACGGGCACGCGCACCAGATCGGAGAGGGACCGGCGCAGTTCGTCCTGGGCCGTCGGGGCGGTCCCGCGCCGGGCGTAGTCCGCCCAGTGGGTCCGCTCCGGCTCCGGGAAGGCCGCCAAGGGCTCGTAGACCCGCAGGTAGGAGGCGTACGGGACGACCGGCGCGGGGCGGGGGGAATCGTTCACGCTCTCGTACTCCCCCCATTCGGGGCCCGGTTCACCTCCGGGGCGCCCGATCCCCCGCCGGCCCGGTGCGCACTGCGGTCCGCCCCCTCCCCGGGGGCCGGGGACCGGGGCCGGTCACACGGGAGTGTTCCGATCCCCGGACAGGGGCCGCCCGCGCGCGCCGCAGGTCTTACTCTGCTCCCAGTGCGCCCTCCCCCACCCGCAGGGCGGGCGTCCTTTCCGCCGCATCTCTTCCATGGGAGTCACCACCGTGACCGAAATGACCGACGGCGTCCTGCACACCCTGTTCCGCAGTGAACAGGGCGGCCACGAGCAAGTCGTGCTGTGCCAGGACCGAGCCTCAGGCCTCAAGGCCGTCATCGCCATCCACTCCACCGCCCTGGGCCCCGCCCTCGGCGGCACGCGGTTCCACGCGTACGCCTCCGACGAGGAGGCCGTCCGGGACGCGCTCAACCTCTCGCGCGGCATGTCGTACAAGAACGCCCTCGCCGGTCTCGACCTCGGCGGCGGCAAGGCAGTGATCATCGGCGACCCGTCGGTGCTCAAGAGCGAGGAACTGCTGCTGGCCTACGGCCGGTTCGTGGAGTCCCTCGGCGGTCGCTACGTCACCGCCTGCGACGTCGGCACGTACGTCGCCGACATGGACGTCGTCGCCCGCGAGACCCGCTGGGCCACCGGCCGCTCCCCCGAGAACGGCGGCGCCGGCGACTCCTCGGTGCTCACCGCCTTCGGTGTCTTCCAGGGCATGCGCGCCAGCGCCCAGCACCTGTGGGGCGACCCGACGCTGCGCGGCCGCAAGGTCGGCGTCGCCGGTGTCGGCAAGGTCGGCCGCCACCTGGTGGAGCACCTGCTCTCGGACGGCGCGGAGGTCGTGATCACGGACGTCCGCGAGGAGTCCGTGCGCGAGATCCTCGACAAGCACCCCGGCGGCAAGGTCACGGCGGTCGCCGACACCGAGGCGCTGATCCGCACGGAGGGCCTGGACATCTACGCCCCCTGCGCGCTCGGCGGTGCGCTGAACGACGACTCCGTCCCGGTGCTGACCGCGACCGTCGTCTGCGGCGCGGCCAACAACCAGCTCGCCCACCCGGGCGTCGAGAAGGACCTCGCCGACCGCGGGATCCTCTACGCGCCCGACTACGTGGTCAACGCGGGCGGTGTCATCCAGGTCGCCGACGAGCTGCACGGCTTCGACTTCGACCGGTGCAAGGCCAAGGCGACGAAGATCTTCGACACCACGCTGGCCATATTCGCACGTGCGAAGGCGGACGGGATCCCGCCGGCCGCCGCGGCCGACCGGATCGCCGAGCAGCGGATGGCCGACGCGCTCGCCGCGCGCAACGCGGCCCGCACGGCGTAGGTCCGGCGGGACCCGCCGGGGTGCGGCGAGACGGAACTCACTGCACTTCGGCGGGTCGTCGGCCAGGAAAGCGTTAAAATCGCAGCTGACCAGCGAGTACGGGGTGCCCCGCTGGTTCTGCGGCGAGGCGTGTCATGCGGGCGGCGTACCGTATGGCCGCGGAAGCAGGTACCGTTAAACCCCTACGGACGGTCTCTCCACGGAGAGCCCGCTCCGAACCATGAACGCGTGTCAGACTCTGGGGCCGTCGAGCCCCGTCACCGAGGGGGTCGAGCCATGGGGCGCGGCCGGGCCAAGGCCAAGCAGACAAAGGTCGCCCGCCAGCTGAAGTACAACAGCGGCGGGACTGACCTCTCGCGTCTGGCCAATGAGCTGGGCGCATCGCCGACAGAGCCGCTGCCTATCAGCGCGCCGGTCGAAGTCGATGACGATCTGGACGACGACGACCCGTACGCCAAGTACGCGGATCTGTACAACAGCGATGACGACGAGGACGAGGACGAAGAGTCCGGTCCGTCGGCGCAGCGTCGCGGGGCTTGACGCGCAGAATTCCTGCACCGGGCGTTCCGCCCGCGGCTCCAACACCCGTAAACACCGAAACCCGGTCCAGGGCTTTTGCCCCGGACCGGGTTTCAGTGCTGCTCAGACCGCGTACGAGCCGGTGAGGGTCGCGCCCTCGGCGTGGTCGCCCCGGTCGAGGATCTCGCCGGCGACCCAGGCGTCGACGCCCCGGTCCGCGAGGGTGGTCAGGGCCACGTCCACCGACTCCTGCGGGACCACGGCCATCATGCCGACGCCCATGTTCAGGGTCTTCTCCAGCTCCAGCCGCTCGACCGATCCGGCCTTGCCGACCAGGTCGAAGACCGCGCCCGGGGTCCAGGTGGAGCGGTCGACCGTGGCGTGCAGGTGGTCCGGGATGACCCGGGCCAGGTTCGCCGCGAGGCCGCCGCCGGTGATGTGCGAGTAGGCGTGGACCTCGGCCGTGCGGGTGAGCGCCAGGCAGTCCAGCGAGTAGATCTTGGTCGGCTCCAGCAGTTCCTCGCCGAGGGTCCGGCCGAGCTCCTCGACGTGCTGGTCCAGGGACATCCCGGCCCGGTCGAAGAGGACGTGGCGGACGAGCGAGTACCCGTTCGAGTGAAGGCCGGACGAAGCCATCGCGATGACGGCGTCCCCCGTACGGATGCGATCGGCGCCCAGCAGGCGGTCGTACTCGACGACGCCGGTGCCGGCGCCCGCCACGTCGAAGTCGTCCGGGCCCAGCAGGCCCGGGTGCTCGGCGGTCTCGCCGCCGACCAGGGCGCAGCCGGCGAGGACGCAGCCCTCGGCGATGCCCTTCACGATGGCCGCGACACGCTCGGGGTGCACCTTGCCGACGCAGATGTAGTCCGTCATGAAGAGCGGCTCGGCGCCGCAGACGACGATGTCGTCCATGACCATCGCGACCAGGTCGTGGCCGATCGTGTCGTACACGCCCATCTGGCGGGCGATGTCGACCTTGGTGCCCACCCCGTCGGTGGCCGAGGCCAGCAGCGGGCGCTCGTAGCGCTTGAGGGCGGAGGCGTCGAAGAGGCCGGCGAAGCCGCCGAGGCCGCCGAGGACCTCGGGGCGCTGCGTCTTCTTCACCCACTCCTTCATCAGCTCGACGGCGCGGTCGCCCGCTTCGATGTCCACGCCTGCGGCTGCGTAGCTGGCACCGGTGGTCTTCTCTGTCATGACAGGAGAGAGCTTTCGTGTCGTTACTGCGGGTGGTGCTGGGCCCTGGGAGAAGCCTCAAAGACAGGGCCCAGCGCAGGTTGAGCCGGCCGGGCGGAGCGTCGGCCTACGGGCGGCGGAGCGCGTCGGCGGCGTCGGTACCGCCCGCGAGCTCGGACTCCAGGAGCTGCTTGCCCAGGAGCTGCGGGTCGGGCAGCTCCATCGGGTACTCGCCGTCGAAGCAGGCACGGCAGAGATTGGGCTTCTGGATGGTGGTCGCCTCGACCATCGCGTCGAGCGAGATGTACGAGAGCGAGTCCGCGCCCAGCGAGGTGGCGATCTCGTCGACCGTCATGCCGTTGGCGATCAGCTCGGCCCGGGTGGCGAAGTC
The DNA here is from genome assembly GCF_041862025.1 of Streptomyces sp. AB3(2024). Lineage (NCBI taxonomy): Bacteria > Bacillati > Actinomycetota > Actinomycetes > Kitasatosporales > Streptomycetaceae > Streptomyces > Streptomyces sp. AB3(2024). The sequence goes on along the minus strand of NZ_JBGWAB010000077.1, from coordinate 19,548 downwards.
GATGCCGAAGAAGCACGGCCACTTCACCGGCGGGGAGGAGATCCGGATGTGGACCTCGGCCGCACCGGCCTCGCGGAGCATCTTCACGAGCGCGCGCTGGGTGTTGCCGCGGACGATCGAGTCGTCGACGACCACCAGGCGCTTGCCCCGGATGACTTCCTTGAGGGGGTTGAGCTTGAGGCGGATGCCGAGCTGGCGGATCGTCTGCGAGGGCTGGATGAAGGTCCGGCCGACGTAGGCGTTCTTGACCAGGCCGGATCCGTACGGGATCCCGCTGGCTTCGGCGTATCCGACGGCGGCGGGCGTGCCGGATTCCGGCGTCGCTATCACCAGGTCGGCGTCGACCGGGGCTTCCTTGGCGAGGCGCCGGCCCATCTCGACGCGCGAGAGGTAGACGTTGCGGCCGGCGATGTCGGTGTCCGGGCGCGCCAGGTAGACGTACTCGAAGACACAGCCCTTGGGCTTCGCTTCCGCGAAGCGCGAGGTGCGCAGGCCGTTCTCGTCGATCGCGATGAGCTCGCCCGGTTCGACCTCGCGGACGAAGCTGGCGCCGCAGATGTCGAGGGCGGCGGTCTCACTCGCGACCACCCAGCCGCGTTCCAGGCGGCCGAGGACCAGCGGGCGGATGCCCTGCGGGTCACGGGCGGTGTAGAGGGTCCCCTCGTCCATGAAGACGAGCGAGAAGGCGCCCTTGACCTGAGGAAGGACCTTGGCGGCCGACTCCTCGATGGTCAGGGGCTTGCCGTCGTCGTCGGTCTGGCCGGCGAGGAGGGCGGTGACGAGGTCGGTGTCGTTGGTGGCCGCCACCTGGGTGGCGCGGCCGTCCTGACGGGGGAGGTCGGCGACCATTTCGGCAAGCTCGGCGGTGTTCACCAGGTTGCCGTTGTGACCCAGGGCAATGGAGCCGTGGGCGGTCGCGCGGAAGGTCGGCTGGGCGTTCTCCCAGACGGATGCTCCGGTGGTCGAATAGCGGGCGTGACCGACCGCGATATGACCCTGGAGCGAACCGAGGGAGGTTTCGTCGAAGACCTGGGAAACGAGGCCCATGTCCTTGAAGACGAGGATCTGGGAACCGTTGCTCACAGCGATGCCCGCGGACTCTTGTCCGCGGTGCTGCAGTGCATACAGTCCGAAGTAGGTGAGCTTGGCGACCTCTTCACCCGGAGCCCAGACACCGAAGACGCCGCAAGCGTCCTGGGGGCCTTTTTCGCCGGGGAGCAGGTCGTGGTTGAGTCGTCCATCACCACGAGGCACGTCCCCGAGTGTAGGCGAGATCGACCACTGGTCCGAATTGGGGACGTCCGGGAAAAGTCACAGTGCGGACAGTCCGGTTACCCGTGCGGAGGGTGATCGATCAGGGCGTCTCGGCATCCGGAATGCCCTGGTTGACAGGGACCTGTGCGTTCGTACAGGCTTCCGGCTCATGCAGCCCTTCGGTGACCGAGCCGTCACCCTCGTCGAGCGCCGGCACGTGGACCTGGTCCGTGTCGCGAGCGCCATCTGTCGTCGCTGCGCGTAGTTCCTCCGCGCGCTGACGCGCGCCGCCCGTTCCCTTCCGGCGTTTCCCGTCGCTGCGCCCGTTGTTGCGCCGTTCCGCGCTGACCTCCCGCTCTCCCCTTCCCCCGCCCGTACGGGCCGCTCCGTCGTGCCGCGCGCCGTCCCGCGCCGCCTCGGAGGGGTCTACGTGCCATGCCCTGGAGCCCTTGTGTCTTCGTACGAATCCAACCTGTCCCGACGTGCCTTCGGCGGTGCCGTCGGCGTGGGCGCCGCAGCCGCCGCGGTGGGGCTGGGCACGAGCCCGGCCGCCGCTGCCGAGGGCCCCTCCGCGGGGCCCGGGGAGCGGGAGTTCCGGGCGGCCCGGGAGCGGCGGTCGCGGCGCCCGAACATCCTGTTCATCCTGGGCGACGACCTGGGCTGGGCCGACCTGTCCTCGTACGGCTCGCCGCACATCAAGACCCCGAACCTGGACCGGCTGGCGCGTCAGGGGGTGCGGTTCACCGACGCCTACTCGGGCTCCGCGACCTGCTCGCCGACCCGCTTCAGCCTCTACACCGGGCGCTATCCGGCGCGTACCAAGGGCGGGCTGGCCGAGCCCATCGCCGACAAGTCGGTGGGGCTGGAGCCGTCCCATCCGACGCTGGCCTCGCTGCTGAAGGAGGCGGGGTACTCCACCGCCCTGATCGGCAAGTGGCACGCGGGCTACCTGCCGGACTACAGCCCGACCAGGTCGGGCTGGGAGGAGTTCTTCGGGAACTTCGGCGGGGCCCTGGAGTACTACTCCAAGCTCGGTCTGGGCGGCGAGTACGACCTCTACGAGGGGGACGCCGAGTACAAGGACCTGCGCTACTACACGAAGATCATCACGGAGCGGGCGAGCGAGTACGTCTCCCGCGACCACCACGGCAAGCCGTGGCTGCTGAACCTGAACTTCACCACCCCGCACTGGCCGTGGATCGCCGAGGGGGACACGGCGGAGAGCGCCGAGATCGTCCGCCGGATCAAGGCGGGTGACGGGCGGGCGCTGTGGCACCAGGACGGCGGCTCTGTCGAGAAGTACAAGCAGATGGTCGAGGACCTGGACCGGTCGGTCGGCGAGGTGCTGAAGGCGCTGAAGCGCTCCGGGCAGGAGGAGGACACGATCGTGGTGTTCTCCAGCGACAACGGCGGCGAGCGCTTCTCGTACAACTGGCCGCTGTCAGGCAACAAGGCCTCGCTCCAGGAGGGCGGGATCCGGGTGCCGAACATCCTGCGCTGGCCCGCCCGGCTGGACGGCGGCCAGGTCAGCCGGGTGCCGGTGTTCAGCCCGGACTGGACGGCCACGCTGCTGGAGCTCGCCGGGACCCGGCCGCACCGGGCGTACCCGCTGGACGGGGTGAGCCTGGCCGGATACCTGCTGCGGGGCGAGCGGATCGCCGAGCGGAACCTGTTCTGGCGGGTGCGCGGGGAACGGGCGCTGCGCCGCGGGGACTGGAAGTACTACCGGGGCAAGTCGGGCCGCGACCAGCTGTTCAACCTGGCCGGGGACCTCCGCGAGCAGGCCGACAAGGCGGCCGTGGAACCGGCCCGGCTGGCGGAGCTGCGGGCGGCCTGGGAGAAGACGGACGCGGGGCTGCTGCCGTACCCGGTGTGATGCCCCGGGTGAGGGAACCGGGGCAGCCCGCGGCGGCGTCCGGCGTCATTCGGCGGCGGAGCCGGCCTCGGCGGTGAGGTTCTTGCCGTCGGGGGCGGTCAGGGTCAGGGCCTGGCCGTGGACGCTCCAGGTCAGGGGGCCGGCGGCGAACAGCGCGGTCAGGGCCCGTTCCTGCTCTCCCGCCGGGCCCTCGCAGGCCATCCGGGTGGTGGTCGGCGGGCCGATGGTGAGGGTGGGGCCGGTGACGGTGACCGGGGCGCTGAAGCGGTTGCAGCCGAGGGTGCCGCTCACCCGGCCGTCGGGGGCGAGGGTGAAGGTCGCCGCCCGGTCGGCGGGGGCGGCGGTGCCGTCGACGGCGCCGACCGTCCAGGTGGTCGCGGTGAGCGGGGCGTCCACGGCGGGCGGCCGCGCGGTGGCGCCGTCCGGGGTGAGGGCGGCGTCCGCGGTGCCGCCCCGGCAGCCGGTGAGGGCGAGCGCGGCGAGCAGGGCCAGGCCGGGGGCGAGGTTCCTGAGGGTACGCATGCCCCTGGGACGGGGCGCGGGCCCGGCCGGTTCCCCGACCTCGCCCGTTCAGCGCATCAGGGGCAGCAGCCCGGACAGGTCGGCGCGCTCGCCTCCGGCGCTGACCTTGGCGGCGTCGAGTTCCTCCGCCCAGGCGGTCCGGCCAGTGGCGAGCCGGACCCAGGTCAGCGGGTCGGTCTCCACCACGTTGGGCGGGGTGCCGCGGGTGTGGCGGGGGCCCTCGACGCACTGGACGACCGCGAAGGGCGGGATCCGCACCTCCACCGAGCCGCCGGGCGCCTTCACCGCGAGGGCGTCGGCGAGCAGCCGGGTGCAGGCGGCGAGGGCCTGCCGCTCGACGGGGACGTCCAGGCCGGGCACGGCCCGGTTGAGGTCGTCGGTGTGGACGACCAGCTCCACGGTGCGGGTGACGAGGAAGTCGGCGAGGGTCATGTCCCCGATCCACAGGTCGAGGACCCGGTTGCCGGGGTTGCGCTCCAGGGCCTCGGCCATCCGAAGGGCCGCCCGGTCGTAGAGCTCGGGCAGCGGGGCGCCGGTGAGGGTCTCGCGGGCGACCTCGCTGATCTTCCCGGCGAGGGAGGCGGTGGCGAAGGGCCACTCGACGGCGCTCAGCTCGGGGACGGCGGCGGGCGGCCGGGCGAGGCCGCCGGCCAGCGAGTCCGCGATCCAGGCGATGTGGGCGGCGAGCTCGGCGACGCTCCATTCCCCGAGCCCGCTGGGCCGCGCGAGCTGCTCGGGGGTCAGGCCCCGTACGGCTTCGGCGACGTGCCCGAACTGTGCGGTGACGGCCGTACGGATCTTCGCCTGGTCGTAGGCGCGCGGCTTCTTCTTCGCGGGCGGCATGGGGCGACCCTACTGGGGGAGGGTGACCTGGGTGCAGCCGTGGCGGGCGGTCGCGTCGGCCACGTAGGCCTTGAACAGCTCGGTGCCGCGCTCGCCGAGGACCCTCGTGTCGTAGGTGCGGTCCGCGGTCAGGGTGAACACGGCGGGGCGGCCCTGGCAGGTGGCCGTGGCGTACGTGAGCACTCCGGCCCGGCCGGCCTTGCCGGTGACCACCGGTTCGGGCAGCCGGCCGTCGCCGATGCCGACGGAGGCGCCGTCGTCCCCGTAGAAGGAACGGGTCTCCAGCCACCACGGGTCGCGGGTCTGGACGTTGTGGAGCTCCACGTAGCGCCAGTCGCCGCTCGGCTTGGCGGCGTAGATCCGCTCGGCTTCGGCGGGGCTGACGGCCAGCAGGCAGGTCTCCTGGTTGGCGTGGCCGCCGGTGGGGGTGCCGAGGGCGCGGTCGGGGAGGTTGCCGCGGCCGGTGGTGCGCAGCAGGGCGGAGTACCAGCCGCAGGCGTCGTTCTCGTGGCGGTCCTCGGCGCGCCCGAGGTCCGTGCCATGCGCGCGGAGGGTGGTGCCGGGCAGCTCCGGCAGGTGCGTCGTGCAGCCCAGTCTCGCGGCGAGCCGCAGGGCCGCGGTGCGGGCGATCCTGCCGAGGGCCCGGCGGTCGGTGTCCGTGGCCTGGGGGTCCCCGATCCAGGCCTTCGCCCGTACGGCGGTCGCTCCCGTCTCGGGCAGGGGGGTGGCGCAGGGGGCGGTGACGGTGACGTCGCGTCCGCCGTAGTCGCCGAGGGCGGCGTCGGCGCGCAGGGGCAGGCGCATCGCCACGTCGGTCCGTGCCGTGACGTCGCCGTCCGGGGTCTCGGAGGATGCGGGGAACGGGGAGCGGCCCGTGGTCTCCAGGACGTTGTCCGGCGGGCCGGCGGGCAGGACGCGGACGGTGAGCGCGAAGTGCCGGTCCCCGTACTTCTTGCCGTCGACGACCTCCTGGAAGTCGCAGTTGTCCGGCAGTGACACGAAGTCGATGGTGTTCTCGGCCCGGTCTGCGAGCCGCAGCCGGTCGACGCCGCCGCGCAGCCGCAGCACCGGGTCGCCGTCGACGAGTCCGGCGCACGAGGAGGCGATCAGGTCGCGGCTCGCCGCGCGGTCCTGGTGGGCTTCGAAGGCGCCGTACAGGGCCCAGCCGCCGAAGGCCAGGCCGGCCGCGCCGGCGAGGGTGAAGAGCGCGTTGACCGCGTTGCGCCCGCGGCCCCGGTCGGGCAGAGGTCCGCCGCCCGAAGGCCCCATCGGTTCGAACATCCCCCACCCCCGGTCTTCAACTGCCGCGCATGTGCGCCGACATGATCGAAACTACCAACGGGTTCGGGCGCTCAGAGCGATCCGCGGGTATCGAACACGTCACCGTTGGCCGGCACGCCGAGGCCGCGCCAGGTGAAGGGGAGGCCGCGTGCGGTGTCCGGGTCGGGTCCGTCCATCAGGTGGAAGTGGACGTGCGGTTAGGTGGAGTTGCCGGAGTTGCCGCACCGCGCGAGGAGCCGCCCGGCCCGTACGCGCTCGCCCGGACAACGGACGAGCCCCCGGCCGGAGGAATCCGGACCAGGGGCTCGTACGCGTACGGGCGGGCGGGCGGGATCAGGCCAGCAGCGCCGGGATCGTCGCCTCGTGGGCCTCGCGGAGCTCGGCCAGCGGGAGGCTGAACTCGCCCTGGACCTCGATCTCCTCGCCGTCCACCACACCGATGCGGGTCGCGGGCAGACCGCGCGCACCGCACATGTCGGTGAAGCGGAGCTCCTCGCTGCGCGGGACGGACACGATGGCGCGGCCCGCGGACTCGGAGAAGAGGAAGGTGAAGGCGTCCAGGCCCTCGGGCACCACGACGCGGGCGCCGTTGCCGCCGCGCAGGCAGGACTCGGTCAGCGCCTGGATGACGCCGCCGTCCGACAGGTCGTGCGCGGCGTCGATCATGCCGTCGCGCGAGGCGGAGATCAGGATCTCGCCCAGCAGCTTCTCGCGGCCCAGGTCCACCTTGGGCGGCAGGCCGCCGAGGTGGTCGTGGACGACCTGCGACCAGGCGGAGCCGCCGAACTCCTCGGCGGTGTCGCCGAGCAGGTACAGCAGCTGGCCGGTCTCCTTGAACGCCATCGGCGTCCGGCGGTTGACGTCGTCGATCACGCCGAGGACCGCCACGACCGGGGTCGGGTGGATCGCCACCTCGCCGGTCTGGTTGTAGAGCGAGACGTTGCCGCCGGTCACCGGGGTGCCCAGCTCCAGGCAGGCGTCCGCGAGACCGCGGCAGGCCTCGGCGAACTGCCACATGACGTCCGGGTCCTCGGGGGAACCGAAGTTCAGGCAGTCGGAGATCGCGAGCGGCTTGGCACCGGTCGCGGCCACGTTGCGGTACGACTCCGCCAGCGCCAGCTGCGCACCCGCGTAGGGGTCGAGCTTGGCGTAGCGGCCGTTGCCGTCGGTGGACATGGCCACGCCGAGGTTGGACTCCTCGTCGATGCGGACCATGCCGGCGTCCTCGGGCTGCGAGAGCACCGTGTTGCCCTGCACGAAGCGGTCGTACTGGTCGGTGACCCAGGACTTCGAGGCCTGGTTCGGCGACGAGACCAGCGCCAGGACCTGCGCGCGCAGCTCCTCGGAGGTCTGCGGCCGCGGCAGCTTGCCGGCGTCGTCCGCCTGGAGGGCGTCCTGCCAGGAGGGGCGCGCGTACGGACGGTGGTAGACGGGGCCCTCGTGGGCGACGGTGCCCGGGGGCACGTCCACGATCTGCTCGCCGTGCCAGAAGATCTCCAGGCGCTCGCCCTCGGTCACCTCACCGATGACGGTGGCGATGACGTCCCACTTCTCGCAGATCTCCATGAAGCGGTCGACGTACTGGGGCTCGACGATCGCGCACATGCGCTCCTGCGACTCGCTCATGAGGATTTCCTCGGGCGAGAGGGTCGCGTCGCGCAGCGGGACGGTGTCCAGCTCGACGCGCATGCCGCCGGAACCGGCGGAGGCCAGCTCGGACGTGGCGCAGGAGAGCCCGGCGCCGCCGAGGTCCTGGATGCCCGCGACCAGCTTCTCCTTGAAGATCTCCAGGGTGCACTCGATGAGGAGCTTCTCCTGGAAGGGGTCGCCGACCTGGACGGCGGGGCGCTTGGTCGGCTTGGTGTCGTCGAAGGTCTCGGACGCGAGGACCGAGACGCCGCCGATGCCGTCGCCGCCGGTGCGGGCGCCGTAGAGGATGACCTTGTTGCCGGGGCCGGAGGCCTTGGCGAGGTGGATGTCCTCGTGCTTCATCACGCCGATGCAGCCGGCGTTGACCAGCGGGTTGCCCTGGTAGCAGGCGTCGAAGACGACCTCGCCGCCGATGTTGGGCAGGCCCAGGCAGTTGCCGTAGCCGCCGATGCCCGCGACGACGCCCGGCAGGACGCGCTTGGTGTCGGGGTGGTCGGCCGCGCCGAAGCGCAGCGGGTCGACGACGGCGACGGGGCGGGCGCCCATGGCGAGGATGTCGCGGACGATGCCGCCGATGCCGGTGGCCGCGCCCTGGTAGGGCTCGATGTACGAGGGGTGGTTGTGCGACTCGACCTTGAAGGTGACCGCGTACCCCTGGCCGACGTCGACGACGCCGGCGTTCTCGCCGATGCCGACGAGCATGGCGTCGTTCTGCGGGACCTTCTCGCCGAACTGCTTCAGGTGGACCTTGCTGCTCTTGTACGAGCAGTGCTCGGACCACATGACGGAGTACATGGCGAGCTCGGCGCCGGTGGGCCGGCGGCCGAGGATCTCGCGGATCCGGGCGTACTCGTCCTCCTTGAGGCCGAGTTCCTTCCAGGGCTGGGAGGCGTCCGGGGTCTCGGAGGCGTTCTTGACGGTGTCGAGGCTCATGCGCTGACCAGCTTCTTCAGGACCGACGTGAAGAACGGGAGGCCGTCGGTGCGGCCCGTCCCGATCAGCGGCTCGACCGCGTGCTCGGGGTGCGGCATGAGGCCGACGATGTTGCCCGCGGCATTGGTGATGCCTGCGATGTCGCGCAGCGAACCGTTCGGGTTGCCGTCCAGGTAGCGGAAGGCCACTCGGCCTTCGGCCTCCAGTTCGTCGAGCGTGCGCTCGTCGGCGGTGTAGCGGCCGTCCATGTTCTTGAGCGGTACGGAGATCTCCTGGCCGGCGGTGTAGTCGCCGGTCCACGCGGTCTCCGCGTTCTCCACCCGCAGCTTCTGGTCGCGGCAGATGAAGTGGAGGTGGTTGTTGCGGAGCATCGCCCCCGGCAGCAGGTGGGCCTCGGTGAGGACCTGGAAGCCGTTGCAGATGCCGAGGACGGGCATGCCGCCCTTGGCCTGCTCGATGATGGTCTCCATCACCGGCGAGAACCGGGAGATGGCTCCGGCGCGCAGGTAGTCCCCGTAGGAGAAGCCGCCCGCGAGGACGACCGCGTCGACCTGGTGCAGGTCCTTGTCGCGGTGCCAGAGCGAGACCGGCTCGGCCCCCGCGAGGCGGACGGCGCGCAGCGAGTCACGGTCGTCGAGCGTTCCGGGGAACGTGACGACACCGATGCGAGTGGTCACCGTCAGGCCTCGACCTTCACGGTGAAGTCTTCGATGACGGTGTTGGCGAGGAACGTTTCGGCCATCTTGTGGATGCGGTCGAGGGCGGCCTGGTCGACCGGTCCCTCCACTTCCAGCTCGAAGCGCTTCCCCTGGCGGACGTCGGCGATCCCCTCGAAGCCCAGGCGCGGCAGTGCACGCTGCACCGCCTGGCCCTGGGGGTCGAGGATCTCCGGCTTGAGCATGACGTCGACTACGACGCGTGCCACTGGCACTCCCGATGAGGTGGTTGGTGCAAGGCGGTTCCCTCAGCGTACCCGGCCAAAATTTCTACGCGGGTAGATATCGGGCCGCCGCAACCGGCCCGCCGTTTCGGCTTCACCAACGCTTCGCAAAATCCACCGGAAAACCACGCGCCCGCCATTGCGGCGGGACACGCGGGGAGAATTAACTGGGCTTCGCTATTCAATGAGAATCGCGGTACAAAGGAATCAGCCGGGATTCCGACGGTTTGATGCATTCCACCGAAACATCCACACAGGCGACATCACCGCACGTCACGCGTGCGGGGACGACGCGCGAAGGGACCGATATCCGTGGCGCAGCGCGTAGTAGTCACGATCTCCGACGACATCGACGGCGGAGAAGCGGCGGAAACGGTCGTGTTCGCTCTGGACGGTAAGACGTACGAGATCGACCTCAATGTGGCCAACGCAAAGAAACTGCGGAAGAGCCTGGCCCCCTTCGTGGCCGCGGGTCGCCGGCAGTCCCGTTCCGGCAAGGCGTTCAAGCACACATCCATCGCCCCCGACCCGGCGGTCGTCCGGGCCTGGGCCCGGTCCAACGGCCACGACGTGCCGCCCCGCGGGCGCATCCCGAAGCGGGTCTACGCGGCCTACAACGAAGCCCACTGACCCCTGATTTGCCATCCACCCCCTCTGATCGGCTAGTGTGTGGATCACGCCGAGGGGCCAGGCCGAAAAGCCGAAGCCCCGAAGTCGTGCGGGTGTAGTTCAGTAGCAGAACACCCCCCTTCCAGGGGGGAGGCGCAGTGTGCAATCCCTGTCACCCGCTCTGCACGCTTTACCGACCACGGTTGTGGATCAGGTAGAGTGATGCACGCAGAGCACGGCACTTGTGTCGTGGGAAGCATGCGGACGTAGCTCAGTTGGTAGAGCACCACCTTGCCAAGGTGGATGTCGCGCGTTCGAGTCGCGTCGTCCGCTCAGAGAACAAAGGCCCCGATCTTCGATCGGGGCCTTTGTCGTTCTCCGATGCCATCACCCCGCTCTCCCCTTTTGTGGCACACGTCACTTTCCGGTGACAAATGTCATCGCGGGCCGTGACGGCGCGCACTGCCGGAACCCCCGGACCGCGCCGAGGCTGGATCCATGACCGAAACAGGGAAGCCGGACCCGACGGGCACCCCGGGCCGGGTCGGCGCCGCGGCCCGGCCGGCCCGGATCCGCTTCGTCCTGCCCGACGGGGTGCCCGCCGCCCGGCTTCCGCTGCCGCTGCGCGCGGCCGCGGACGGCCGGCGCGTGGAGATCCGTACCGAACGGCTCCAGTACGACCTCGGCCTGTTGCTGCGCTGGGCCCATGACGACAGGGTGGAACTGGCCGCGCTCGACGCCCGCCACGCCTCCCCGGAAGAGGCCTTCGCCGAGGAACCGCCGCCCCCGGGCCGACCGTCGTCCTCATGGTGGCCGGGGCGCTGGTGGCGGACGGCTGCGTCCCGGCGCCGGACGCCGTCACACTGGTCTGGATCATGGTCGCGGTATCGGCCGTCCGACGGCGGTTCGCCGGGCACCGCGCCGCCGTAACGAGGGATCCGGGGGAACGGGCCGTGTCGAAGCTGACCGGGTGGTGGAAGCGCCGCAGCAGTGCAGGGAAGGTCGAGCTCTACACGCGCTGGTCCTTCCACTTCTTCATAGTCATGGAGATCATGGGGTTCGGGCTGCCGGGACTGGTCCCGGCAGCCAACGGTGGCCCGCCGGCGGTCTCCTTCGCCCTCCTCCTGGTGGTGAGCGCCCATTCCCTCCTGGTCGGGTGCCTGACCTCCAGGGCGCTGGACTGGATCGTGGGCAGCCGGGAACGGCCCGTACGGCTCATGGTGGCGGTGTCCGTCGTGACGGCCGTCGCCTGCCTGGCCCTCCTCGTCCTGCGCCGGACCGGACACGTCGACGGGTCGGTGTCCATCACGATGGTGTTCGGGCTGGCCGGCTTCGGCTGTGGCGCGGTGGTGCTGTCCCTGGAGAAGGTCCGGCACATGCGGTACGTCCCGCTGATCGCGGCGGGGGGCACGGGCGCGGCCGCGTACGCCCTCGGGATCCCCGTGGCCGAGGCCCTCGGCAACCTGATCGGGACGCTGCTGGCCGGCGTGTTCCTGGGCGTCGCGTACGGGTTCTCCGGGTGGCTGCTGACCACCGTCCACGAGCTGGACCGCGCCCGCGAGCTCCAGGCGCAGCTCGCGGTGGCCGAGGAGCGGCTGCGGTTCGGCCGGGACCTGCACGACGTGATGGGCCGCAACCTCGCGGTGATCGCGCTCAAGAGCGAGCTGGCGGTGCAGCTGGCCCGGCGCGAACGGCCGGAGGCCGTCGACCAGATGATCGAGGTACAGCGGATCGCGCGGGAGTCGCAGCGGGAGGTGCGCGACGTGGTGCGGGGGTACCGCGAGGCGGACCTGTCGGTGGAACTGGAGGGCGCGCGCGGGGTGCTGAGCGCCGCCGGGATGGACTGCCGGGTCGAGTTCGAGGCGGCGGGGCGGACGCTGTCGGCCGAGGTGCAGTCGGCGCTGGGCTGGGTGGTCCGGGAGGCGACCACGAACGTACTGCGGCACGGGGACGCGCGGAGCTGCCTGATCCGGGTGACGGCCGGGGGGCCTTCCGGCGCGGTGACCTTGCTGGTGGAGAACGACGGGGCTCCCGAGGCCCCGGCCGGCCCACCCGGATCCGGGCTCGCGGGACTGCGGGAGCGGCTCGCGGCGGTGGACGGGACCTTGCTGGCGGGACCGGTCGAGGGCGGCCGGTTCCGGCTGCGGGCCGAGGTTCCGGGAGACGGACTGCGACGAGTGGAGGTGCGGGCGTGACTCCCGTACGGGTACTTCTGGCCGATGACGAGCACCTGATCCGGGGTGCGCTGGCCGCGCTGCTGGGCCTGGAGGACGACCTGGTGGTCGTCGCCGAGGCCGCTTCGGGGCCGGAGGCCCTGGCGATGGCGAGGGCGCACCGGCCCGACGTGGCGGTGCTCGACCTGGAGATGCCGGGGGCCGACGGTGTGAGTGTCGCCACAGCGATCCGGGCCGAACTGCCCGGGTGCAAGACCATGATCGTGACCAGTCACGGCCGGCCCGGGCACCTGAAGCGGGCCCTCGCGGCGGGCGTGCGGGCCTTCGCCCCGAAGACGGTGTCGGCGCAGCGGCTGGCCGAGCTGATCCGCACCGTGCACGGCGGAGGCCGTTACGTGGATCCGGAGTTGGCGGCCGACGCGATCAGCGCGGGGGACTCCCCGCTGACGGCCCGGGAGGCCGAGGTGCTGGAACTCGCGGCGGACGGGGCGCCGATCGTGGAGATCGCGGAGCGGGCCTCGCTGTCACCGGGGACGGTGCGCAACTACCTGTCGTCGGCGGCCACGAAACTGGGCGCCGAGAACCGGCACACCGCGGTGCGTCTCGCACGCGAGCGAGGTTGGGTATAGTTGTCCTCGCGCCAAGGCGCACAGGCGGACATAGCTCAGTTGGTAGAGCACCACCTTGCCAAGGTGGATGTCGCGCGTTCGAGTCGCGTTGTCCGCTCAGCTGAAGGCCCCGATCGGTTCTCCGATCGGGGCCTTCTTCGTGTCTCAGCTCCAGGTCTGGCCGGTGAGGCGCTCGTAGGCCTCCACGTACTTGGCCCGGGTCCGCTCGACGACCTCCTGCGGGAGGACGGGCGGCGGCAGTTCGCCCTTGGAGTTCCAGCCGGAGGCCGGGGAAGCCAGCCAGTCACGGACGTACTGCTTGTCGAACGAGGGCTGGGCGTGGCCCGGCTCCCACTGGTCGGCGGGCCAGAAGCGGGAGGAGTCCGGGGTGAGGACCTCGTCCGCGGCGACCAGGGTGCCGTCCTTGTCGAAGCCGAACTCGAACTTGGTGTCCGCCAGGATGATCCCGCGCTCGCGCGCGATGTCCCGGGCGCGCCCGTACACGGCGAGGGTGGCCTGGCGCAGCAGCGCGGCCGTCTCGGCGCCGGTGGTGCGCGCGACCTCCTCGTAGGAGACGTTCTCGTCGTGGTCGCCCACCGCGGCCTTGGCGGCCGGGGTGAAGATCGGGGCCGGCAGCTCGGAGCCGTCCACGAGGCCCTCGGGGAGGGCGAGTCCGCAGACCGTACGGGACTTCTCGTACTCGGCGAGGCCGGAGCCGGTGAGGTAGCCGCGGGCCACGCACTCGACGGGGACCATGTCGAGGTTCTGACAGACCAGGGCGCGGCCGGCCCAGTCGGCGGGGGCTCCGGCGGGCAGCTCGGTGCTGATGACGTGGTTCGGGACCAGGTCGGCGAGCTGGTCGAACCACCAGAGGGAGAGCTGGGTCAGGATGCGGCCCTTGTCCGGGATCTCGGTGGGCAGCACCCAGTCCGCGGCGGAGATGCGGTCGCTGGCGACCATGACGAGGCGGCCGTCCTCGTCGCGGTAGAGGTCACGGACCTTGCCGGTGTGGAGGTGGGCGAGGCCGGGCACCTGCACCGGCTCGGGCTTTTCGACGAATCCGGGCACTGAGTCTCCCTGTGGTTCTGTACGAGCGCAGGGCCATTCTCCCGCACGGGGGCCCGTGCCCGGGGCGGGGGGGGTCGGCCGTGCGGGTCGGCGGGGGCGTCTTCGCGGGGGCTTCCGGGTGGGGCGGGCGGGGTCAGTCGCGCTTGCAGATCCGGTCGAGGAGGTTGGCCGTGGCGCGCTGGACGCGCTCGTCCACATGGCCGGGGCGGTCGAGCGCCGGTGACCAGGCGAAGGTGCCGGACGCGAAGACCAGGGCGCCGCTGGGCGCACGGTAGAGGGAGGTCTCCTGGTGGCGCTTGGCACCCTCGCTGTCGAGGTAGGGGGAGTGCGCGAGCAGGATCCGGTCCCGGTGCTCCGGGAGCTGGGTGCGCGGGAAGTAGCGGTCGGCCTCGCCGGCGACCAGGCCGTCGAGTTCGTCGTTCTCGGCCGCGCCCGTGGAGTCCCAGAGCCAGTGCGTGGAGTTGCGCACGACCAGGGGGGCGGGGTCGGGGACCCTGCCCGCGTACTGGATGCCGAGGAGCTGCTGTTCGGGGCGGTCGACCTCGCGCCACAGGCTGGGCCGGCCGGGGCCGCGGCGTTTTCGGCAGGTGAGGAGGCGGTCCTCGACCCCGGAGGGGGACGGGCCCAGTTCGACCTGCCAGTACATGGTGTTGGCGGAGAGGAAGACCAGCGAGGTCCCGTGGTCGCGGGCGCGCTCGGCGGTGCGGCGCATGGGGGCCGACCAGTACTCGTCGTGGCCGGGGAAGACCAGGCCGCGGTAGCGGGTGGGGTCGACGCGGCCGGCGTGGAGGTCGCGGGTGTCGGCGTAGGCGAGGTCGTAGCCGTAGCGCTCGGCCCAGCGGATGAAGTCGTAGGCGTGGCCGACGTGCAGGGGCAGGCCGGCGCCCGCGTAGGGGCGGTCGAAGGAGACCGTGATGGCGGCGTCGCGTTCGCCGAGGAGACGGCCCTCCTCGTCCCAGGCGTGGTAGAGGCTGGCGCCGGTGTGGCCGTCCTCGGGGTAGAGGTTGTAGGCCTGCCAGGTGATGTCGGGGAGCAGCAGGAGGAGGTCGGCGGGGCGGTCGTCGCGGACCGTGAAGGGGATGTGGGAGCGGTAGCCGTCGACGGTGGTCAGGACGGCCACGTACGCGCCGACGCTCCAGTACGAGGGGACCTGCAGGCGCCAGGACAGCCACCAGTGGTGGCAGGAGACGGTGCGGTCGGCGGTGAGCGGGGGCGGCTGGACGATCCCGGACAGCCGGGGGCTGGTGGTGATCTTGGAGGCGCCGTCGCCGGCGTAGTGGCCGATCCGGTAGACGTCGACCGAGAACTGCTGGGGCGGATCGACGGTGATGTGGAAGTCGATGGCCTCGCCGGGGGCGACCGCGCCGGTGGAGGCGAAGCCCTTGATCTGGCGGTGCACGTCGTCGGCGGTGAGCGGGCCGCTGCTGCGGGCGCGGGGGACCCGGCCGGGGGCCGCGGCCGGGTCCACGTACCAGGGGACGACGTGGCCGGTGTCGTCGAAGTACAGCTCGCTGCCGCGGAACCAGGGCAGGGGGCCCTGGCCGAAGGGGTCGTTGACCGCGTGCGCGAGCGCACCTGACTCCCACCGCCGGATCTGGTCCGCACCCATACGGCTCCCCTCCCTCGCTCCCCCGAACGCGTTTTCGTCAGTGCGGCCCGACGGTTTTCGGACAGCTCCGCCGTGACCGGTCCCAGCACATCACATAACGCACGCAGTCCGTCACCGTTCGTCGCGAATTGGCGTGACCCGAACCCCGGGCGCCGCCCTCAGACGAGACGGACGGGCTTCTCGGGGCGTACGCCGACGTCCGCGAGCCAGTCGCGCAGGGGCGCCGGGTCCCCTTCCTCGACCAGGGAGAGCACCCGGGGCGCCAGGTCGGCGCGGCGCCGGCCGCCGACGAGGAGGACCGGGCCGTCGAGCCAGTCCAGGCCGGGGGCCGCGCCGGTCGAGTCCACGGCGGCGCAGCAGACCAGCGCGGTGACGTGGTCGGCCAGCAGGTCCCGGCCACTGCGCGGGGGCTGGAGCGGGAAGAGCGGGAGCGTGTCCGCGCCGCCGGTGCGGCCGGAGCCCGCGGCGGAGCCGGCGGCGCGTTCCTCCCGGGCCAGGTCGCCGCCGATGCGCCCGGCCAGGGCGTCCCCGGCGGCGGCTTCGCCGGTGGGGTCGGTGAGGTACGCGAGCACCCGCTCCAGCGTCGGGCCGCCGAAGCCGTCCCCGGCGGGCGGGGCCGCGGGGGCCGTGACGGGCGCCGGGGCAGGAGCGGGGGCGGGAGCGGGGGCGGGGCTCGGGGCGGGAGCCGTCGCCGGTACCGGGGGCGTCGGCGGGGTCTGGAGGGACGGCGGGGGCTGGGGGGACGGCGGGGGCGTCGGAAGGCCCGTCGGGACGGAGAGGGCGTCCAGCGCCGCGTGGAGGCGGGCGGCCTCCGTGCGCCACTTGCGGTCGACGACCTCCTCCGGGTACGCCGCCCAGTCCACCGGCGACCAATCCGGCCCGGCCTCGGCCGGGCCGCCGTGGAAGAGCCGGGCGGCCAGCAGGGAGGTGGCCTCGTCGACCGCCCCGGGCTGCTCCAGCAGATCGCACGCGGGGCGCTCGCCCAGCCGCGAGGTGAACTCGTCGGCCAGCCGGTCGCGACGCGAGAGCTCGGTCAGGGCGGAGACCACCCCGGCGCCGAGGTGTGCGGGCCAGCGGCCCATCCGCCAGGCGGGCAGGGCGACCCGGGTCAGCAGCCGGTCCCAGCCCGCGTAGGCGAGGCCCACCTGCTCCTGGGCGACGAGGCGCAGCCCGTAGTCCACGCCCTGGGCGCGGTCGGAAGCGGCGGCGGCCACCCCGCGCTCCATCTCGGCGGCGTCCGTCCGGCACAGCCGCAGCAGCAGCCGGGCGGGATGCGCGATCCAGCCCAGGCCGGGCCGGCTCCCGATGTCCACGGCGGCGTCGAGTCCGCGGACGAAGCCGCGCGCGTCGGCTATGTCCGGGTGGGCGGAAGGGCCCGTACCGGCGACGACGGGCGCGAGGACGGCCCGTAGCTCGGCGACCCGCATCCACCACAGGAAGGGCGAGCCGATCACCAGCACGGGGGCGGCGCCCGGCTCGGACTCGGGCCCGGCGGGTCCGGCGGACGTGCGCGCGCCGGCCCGGCGGTGGGCCGCGTGCGCGCGGTCCTCCAGCCAGCTGTCACAGTCCGGGGTCAGGGCTATCGCGGAGGGCGCGGGAACGTCCATCCGGTCGGCGAGGTCGCGCACCAGACGGTAGAGGTCGGGCGCGGCGGCCTCGGAGAGCGGGACCGTCGGCGTCACGGCCGGGCGGGCGCGCAGGACCACGGCGCCGAAGATCCCGCCGGCCAGCAGCACCAGCGCGGCGACCGCGCACACGGCCAGGGTCACCGCCGGCCAGGGGTCCCCGGCCAGCCGGCCCGTCATCCGGGCGGCCACGAGCACCACCGCGAGGGCGGCGGGCAGCAGCACGGCGGCCAGCGCTCTGCTGCGGACCCGCAGCACGGCGAGGGCCCGGGAACGCGCGGAGGGCGTGCCCACTTCTGCGATCGAACCGGTTCCGGACACGGCCGGACCTCACCCCCTCTGCCCTGCGGCGGCGTTGCTCACTCCCCCACTGTGACACCCGCCACCGACATCGCAATGCCGGTGGGCCATGTGCCGGAATGCTTGCGCCGCACCTTAGTTGGGGCCGGGGCGGACGTCAGGCGGTCCGGGTGACGATCACCCGATGGAATGGCTTTGGGCAAAGGTGGGTGCGTTCGAACACGGCCGGATGCAGTCGCACGCGAAGACGCGCACGGGCCCGGTGCGCCTTTCCCGCGCACCGGGCCCGCTTCGCCACGACCCTGCTGGTCAGCGGCCTTCGGCCGCCTTGGCCGCAATGTCCGTACGGTGCTGCGAGCCGTCGAGCCCGATCCGCGAGACCGCCTTATACGCCTTCTCGCGCGCCTGTGCCAGATCGGAACCGGTCGCCGTCACCGACAGCACGCGACCACCCGCGCTGACGACCGCGTCGCCCTCGCGCCGGGTCCCGGCGTGGAGCACGTAGGCGTCGGGCGCGTCCAGGGCCGCCACCTCGGCGAGGCCCTCGATCGGATCCCCGGTCCGCGGGGTCTCCGGGTAGTTGTGCGAGGCGATGACCACCGTGACGGCGGCCTCGTCCCGCCAGCTGAGCGGCGGCTCGGCGTCCAGGGTGCCGCGGGCGGCGTTCAGCAGGACGCTCGCGAGCGGGGTGCGCAGCCGGGCCAGGACGACCTGGGTCTCGGGGTCGCCGAAGCGGGCGTTGAACTCGATGACCCGGGTGCCGCGGGAGGTGATCGCGAGGCCGGCGTAGAGCAGCCCGGAGAAGGGGGTGCCGCGGCGGCGGAGTTCGTCGACGGTGGGCTGGAGGACCAGCGCCATGACCTCGTCGACCAGCTTGGGGTCGGCCCAGGGGAGCGGGGAGTACGCGCCCATGCCGCCGGTGTTGGGGCCCTCGTCGCCGTCGAGCGCACGCTTGAAGTCCTGCGCGGGCTGGAGCGGGAGGACGGTGACGCCGTCGGTGATGGCGAAGAGGGAGACCTCGGGGCCGTCGAGGTACTCCTCGATGACGACCCGGTCGCAGGCCAGCGCGTGGGCGCGGGCGGCGGCCCGGTCCTCGGTGACCACGACGCCCTTGCCGGCCGCGAGACCGTCGTCCTTGACGACGTAGGGGGCGCCGAAGGCGTCGAGCGCCTCGTCGACCTCCTCCGCGGTGGTGCAGACGTAGCTGCGCGCCGTCGGGACCCCGG
Organism: Streptomyces sp. AB3(2024); assembly: GCF_041862025.1. NCBI lineage: Bacteria > Bacillati > Actinomycetota > Actinomycetes > Kitasatosporales > Streptomycetaceae > Streptomyces > Streptomyces sp. AB3(2024). The sequence continues at coordinate 1,030 of NZ_JBGWAB010000077.1, read as the reverse complement.
CGGCGGCCATCACGTCCTTGGCGAATGCCTTGGAGCCCTCCAGCTGTGCCGCCTGCGCGGACGGGCCGAAGACGGGGATGCCGGCCGCGCGGACGGCGTCGCCGACCCCGGCCACCAGGGGTGCCTCCGGGCCGACGACGACCAGGTCGGCATCGAGTCCGGTGGCGAGCGCCGCGACCGCGGCGCCGTCGAGGGCGTCGACCGGGCGCAGCTCCGCCACCTCGGCGATGCCGGCGTTGCCGGGGGCGCAGTAGAGCGCGGAGACGTCGGGGTCGAGGGACAGAGAGCGGCACAGGGCGTGTTCGCGGGCGCCGCCGCCGATGACGAGGACCTTCACGCCGCCCAGGGTAGCCCGGACGGCGTGGCGCGTTTCGTGCGGCCACCCAACTACAGGGGGCTACTCATTCGTGTATTCCTCCACAACGGTGGCTCCGAGCTCGCGCACGATGAGGTCGTGTCCGGTCAGGGCGCTCTCGACGAGGTCGGGATCGTCCTCCTCGGCGAAGTCGTCCTCGGGGGCGACCGGCGGGGGCGCCTGCTGTACGGGCGGCTGCGGGGCGGGGGCCGACTGCTGGGGCGGCTGGTACTGCTGCTGCGGGGCGGGCGCCTGGGGCTGCTGCGGGGGCGGCTGCGGGGTGTAGGCGGGTGCGGCCGGGGCCCCGTACGAGGACTGCTGGACGGGGGCCGGGCCGCCGCCCCCGCCCGCGCCGACCACGGCTTCGATCTTCCAGTTGACCTGGAACTGCTCGGCCAGCACCGCCTTGAGGACGTCCTCGCTGCCGCTGCTCGCGAAGTTGTCGCGGGCTCCGGGATTGGGGAAGCCGAGCTGGAGGGTGGTGCCGTCGAAGCCGGTGACCTGGGCGTTCTGGCTGAGCAGGATCCAGGTGAAGCGGCGGCGGTTCTTCACGGCCTCCAGGACGGCGGGCCACATCGCCTGGACCTGCCCGGCTCCCGCGGCCATGCCGGGGGAGGGCGCGGCGACGGGGGCGGCGGCCGGCGCGGGGGCCGCCGCGGGAGCGGCGGGCGCGGG